>CAZQYE010000018.1:3152-19355 GCA_964597375.1 uncultured Myxococcales bacterium | reverse complement strand
TCGCCGCCGGCCGCCAATCCCTCGGCCGCTGCCGCACGAACCGTCGCAGGCTGGTCGCTTCGCAGGATTGCCACCGCGGCGTCCTGGGCTTTCGGGTCGCCGCTCGCCCTCAGCGCGAGCGTGTAGGCCGCCGCCGCCCGAACCTCTTCGTTCTGGTCCTCGAGACGCTCGATCAACGCGGCGGTCGCCGGAGCCTTGCCCAAGGCGTCGAGCGCGCGCAATGCCGCAGCGGCCTTGTTCGTGTGTCCCGCGGCGAGCCTCTCGAGTACGGGCACGAGCTTCTCCGCCTTGCCCCGCCCGATCGCCTCGACCAGCCCGACGACCGCAGGATCGTCCCGTTCGCCGAGCAGAAACTTCGACAGACGCTCCCGCGCCCCATCGTCGAGCATCGCCAGTTCGTTCGGTCGCTTGGTGAGGTGGCGAGCCGCATCTTCGGAGATGACCGCAAGAGGAGATTCGAGCGCGTCCACCACGACTCCGGCCGCCGCAACGAGGCGCTGGCGTCCCCTGAGCGTAAACGTTTCCGTATAGCGGCGAACGATCGCCTTCGCCTGTTCGATGTCGTCGCCCCGGAACACATAGCGCTTGCCGCCCATGATCTCGTGCCGAGGCACGTTCGGTAGGTTGTCGCGCCAATAGGCGTACTGCGGGAGCATATGGAACAGTGCGAAGTAATGCTCTCCAACCTCGAACGGCAGCTTCTCGTCGGCCGACTTCTTCTCGTAAACGAGGAAAAAGCTGCGGGGCTTGCCCTTGCGGGCGTAGACCACGTCGACCATGTCCGTTGGGATTCCAAGCAGGCTGCCGTCGCGGTACTTGATGACACGTGCCGGACGGGCTTCGGCCGCCGCCCAGCAGCGACTGAGGTTTTCGAAGATCGTATTCGGTTCGTCCGCACCGGCTGGCACGGCTCGAAGACACATCGCAATGGCCGCAAGACAAAGAAGTTTCCTCATTGCCTTTCCACCGTGACAGAAAAGAATGACGGGAGCCACAAAGGCTCTTTGAATTCTAGCAAGCCGGTTTCGGCCCACCAAGGCCCTTTTGTCACGCGATCGGTAGAAACACGCGGGGGCGGACCGCCTCGAGTCCGGCCTTTCCCGGAGGCACGCGCTGGTGCTGCCGCCGAGCGAGACGCAGCAGCACCTTGAGCGAGTTTTCGAACTCTTCGATGGGCCGGACCTCGAGCAGATCCGCAGCGATCATCTCGTCGAGAAACTCGCGGCCGCGGTCCGTCCGGGCGATCGTGATCGTCCAGTCCATGGCGCCGACACCGCCGCACGAGACGTCGGCGAGCTCGGCAGAAAAATCCCCGCAGTGATGGCACTCCGGCCGCGCGTGCTCCTGGGCCTCGGCCAGCGGAATCTTGACGAGGTCTCCGTTGCGGCGGTAAACGAGGACCTCGCCCTTGACGTTGAACTTGCGCACCTCGCTCAGCGGAATGCCCATCTCCTGCTCGATCTTACCGGCCATCAAGCCTCCGAAGTCGAACACCTCCGAGCACAGCAGGCCGATGCGCAGAGCCACGCGTTCGGCGGGGTCTTTCAGACTGCGGCGTTGCCGCTCGACGTGCTTCGGCTTCTTTCGCCCCCCTTCGAGAAACCCGGGATCGCACGCCTCGGCTTTGAAAACGGGAGTGACCTGGCAAGGCACGCCGACGAACGCCACGCGCCGGCAATCCTTCTCGACCGCCTCGGCCAAGGCGAGATCGTTCGGGCAGTAGGTGTACCACGATCCGGCGGCGGCGATCACGCCGTCGACGGTCGTCTCGAGAGCCGGTCGCGGGGAGCACGGCTTGTCCGGATCGGGGGCCGATACGACGGCGCCGTCGAAGCGTCCGCTCTCGAGACCGTGGACGAGCATCGCCGTCACCACGCCCCCGTCCTGGCAGCGATCGAGAATACGCGGGTCGCGCGTCCGGGCCACGAAGATTTCTTGATACGGACCGAACCCGCCGCGCAGCACCCGTCCTCGTTGCGTGGCGGTGAGTTCCTCGTGCAGCTCGAACTCTCTGGGGCTCAGGCGCGGGCACACTTGGGCACACACGTCACAGCCGATTCCCTCGCTGATCCCGCAGTAGTCGAAAGGCGCCGTGGCTTTCGCCGTCTGCTTCGGTTTTCCGTCGACGTACTCGATCACGTTGTGCGGGCACACGAGGACGCACGTACCGCACTCGCAGCACGAGCCGAAGTCGACCACGTCGTTCATCATCTGCTTGAAGCTCGGTCGCGGCACGCTCGACACCTCCCCCGACCCTACTCGTCCTCGTACCGCGTGAGCGCGAACGCGGGAACGGGCGCCAGACGCGCCGCCCCCTTGAGGAATGCAAGTTCAACGAGGAAACCGCACTCGATGACCGTCGCACCGACCTTACTCACTAGGTCGATCGTCGCACGTGCCGTCCCGCCCGTCGCCAGCAAGTCGTCGACTACCGCAACGCGGCTTCCTCGGTGCAAGGCGTCGGTATGGATCTCGAGCGAATCGGTTCCATACTCGAGTTCGTAAGACACCGAATGGCGCTCGTACGGTAGTTTTCCCGGCTTGCGAACGACGGCCAGCCCGACGCCCAGCGCATAGGCCACCGGTGCCCCGACGATGAAACCACGCGATTCGATCCCGACGACGGCGTCGATGCGACCGCGATAACGCTCGGCCAACTGATCGACCGCCCATCGCAGGGCCTCGCCGTCCGACAATACGGGCGTGATGTCTTTGAACACGATGCCCGGCTTGGGAAAGTCCGGGATGTCTCGAATCAACTCCTTGAGATTCACCGGCTGCTTCCTGATGGTGGGTTCGACGGCAGATAGTACAGCGGGTTGCGCGCCACGTTGTCCTTGCGGATTTCGAAATGGAGGTGTGGCCCTGTCGCGCGCCCGGTATCGCCTACCGTGGCGATACGCTGGCCGCGACTCACCCGGGTGCCCGTGCGGACGAGGTTTTTGTCATTGTGCGCGTACACCGTAGTGAAACCGCCGTCGTGCTCGACGATTATCACGTTGCCGTAGCCGCTCAAACGGTCACTGAAGATCACCTTGCCGCTGCGCGCGGCGCGAATCGACGTCCCCTTTCTCGCAGCAATGTCGATCCCGTCGTGGTGGCCCGGGTTGCGCTTGCCGAACCGCGAACTGATACGCCCACTCACCGGCCACATGAAGCCGCCGCCATGTCCGCCGCTCACCGGTGGGCGTGCCGGGGGCTTCGAACTCGCAGCGCGTGGCGTAATGATCGTCACGGGGAGTTGTCTGCTGGCACCGGGAATGAACAGCTTCTGGCCGGCGCGGATCTTGTAGGGCGGCGCGATGCGGTTGATCCGTGCGAGTCGGTGGTAGTCGATGCCGTAGGCCTTGCCGATGCGGAACAAATTCTCACCGGGATGCACGCGGTGGTAGATTCCAGTGGCACACCCCCAAGCCGTCACCGCGGCCATGACGAGCACGGTCCAAGCGGGCGCAGCGGGGCGGCGCTGTCGTCCCGGACCGCTCACGGACCGCCGGAGGAACGGCCGCGCGCCGGCGGCTCGACAGTTCACTGCTTGATCAAGAAGCTCCACGCCGAAGTGCCGCTCATCACCACCGCCGTCACGATCGCACCGGCAATCAAGACTCCCCCGATCGAAGCCAGCATGTACTGGCGAAACTCGAATCCGAGCAAGTAAGCGCCGAGTGCACCGGAGTAGACCCCCGAGCCGGGCAGCGGGACCCCGATGAACAGCGCCAGTCCCAGCGTTCCCCATCGCTCGACGTATGGGTGGAGCCGGTCACGTGCCCGCAACACCACACGCTGGTAGAGCCGGTCGATCCAACCAACGCGGAGAAACACGTGAATACCGCGATCGAGGAACACCCACACCAGGGGTGCCAGGGCGACGTTGGCAAGAATGCACACGGTCACCGTCGCCGCCGGGCCCAGCGAGGTATCGTAGAAGCCGTACGGAATCGACGCCCGAAGCTCGAACGCGGGAGTAAACGTAATCAAGATCAGAGTGACGAGAATGCGCACCACACCGGTCCTCCACGGCCGCTACGACCGGCCCTGCCGCTTGGGCGGCCAGTCGATGTTGAGAGCCGCCACCGCCTCCATCGATTCATAGTTCGTGAGATCGAGATGCAGCGGCGTCACGGACACCTGCCCGCTCTCGATGGCCGCGAAATCGGTACCCTGCTCGTCCTCGAACCCGAGCTCCGCTCCGCCGATCCAGTAATACTTGCGGCCTCTCGGGTCGGTCTTCTCGACGATGGCATCCCCGTAGCGCCGCTTGCCCTGGCGAGTCACGGCGTATCCCCGCGGGACGTCGACGTCGGGAACGTTGACGTTGAGCAGCGTGTCGGGTGGCAGGCGCCGCTCCCTCAAGCACGCAACCAGGGCAGCGGAAAACGACGCCGCGGCATCGAAGCGAAAGGCGACGCGGCCGACCTGCGAGACGGCGACCGCCGGAATCCCGAGCAGCACCGCCTCCATGGCCGCCGACACGGTACCGGAGTAGGTAATGTCGTCCCCGAGGTTCGCGCCGCGGTTGATTCCCGAGACCACCAGCCACGGGCGCTCCTCGAGAAGCCCGTTCACTGCCAGGTTGACGCAGTCGGTCGGAGTGCCGTCTACCGCGAACCAGCCGGGTTTGAGCAAATCGGCCCTCAGAGGACGGTCAAGGGTAAGTGCGTGGCTGACCGCCGAGCGCTCGCGGTCCGGCGCGACCACCACGACCTCGTCGACTTCCTCGAGCGCATCCACCAGCCGCAGCAGGCCGTCGCTGTGAATGCCATCGTCGTTGCACGCGAGAATCATCGGCGGTCTTCGATCATCCCGCCTGCCGGCAAAAGCGTCAAGCTCGCCGCCCGCCGGGCATCCTGCTTTGCCTCGTGCAATGGACTTTTCGTTTTCTTTGGCTGTGCGCTACGACGTTCGGCGTAGGGGGCCGAGCCAATAGTCGTAACCCAGTTAGTTAGTTAGCGATTTTTTCTCATCCGGCGCCTACGAATTTCTTGACAACCGCTTCGCCTTTTCAGTATATTCCGCTCGCCTGAGCTCCCATACGGAGAACGCAAATGTCCCCAACGTCAAATCGCAGCCGGCATCTCGAGGTCGTGGCGCAATCGAAACGCGGAATGATCGACGCCGTTCGGCAGGCCTTGCTCGGCGCCCACCGCAGGCTCGGCAGTCTCGACTGCTGTGAAGCCGAGCTGCTCTCTCAAATCGTTCGCAAGGGCCGCACCAGGAGCTACGAGATCACCTTGTCGGTAACCCAGAGGCCGCTCAGGCAAACGCACGGATCCTGAACGTTCCCCCGACTCCTCCAGCCAGGCACGAAAAGGCCGGGCCTCCCCAAGGAGCCCGGCCTTTTCTCTTTTCGTAGCTGGTCGGGGCGACTGGATTTGAACCAGCGACCACTCACACCCCAAGCGAGTGCGCTACCAGGCTGCGCCACGCCCCGGTACTCGGTCGCCGCCTTCGGCCGACTGGCGGTCGCGACGTGCGACCCTCGAGCAATCTATCGACGGCCGCCGAGGAAGGCAACAGGGTTCTTCGGCGAAGAATGCCCGCGCGGCAACGGCCGGCACAGGCGTAGACCGCGGAGGCGCACCCACCGCCGCGGTCCAGCGCCGCAACGTGTCAGAAGTCGTACGCAGCCTCCCCGTGCGCAGACAGATCGAGCCCGGTGCGCTCTTCTTCCTCGGTCACCCGCAGGCCGACGGTCGCGTCGAGCACGTACGCGAGCACGAGCGTCACGACGAAGGAGTAGACCGCCGTGGCGGCGATGCTGAGCAACTGGACCCCCGTCTGGCCGAGCGTACCGCTCTCAAACAGCCCCGCCGTGCCGCCGATGGCCGCCGAAGCGAACAGCCCGGTCGCCAGAGCGCCCCAAGTACCTCCGATGCCGTGCACGCCGAACGCATCGAGCGCATCATCGTAGCCCAGGCGGGCCTTGAGAAGCACGCCGCCGTAGCAGAACACTCCCGCCCCGGCGCCGATGGCTAGAGCCGCGCCCGGACCCACAAAGCCGCAGGCCGGGGTGATCGCCACCAGTCCGGCCACCGCTCCCGAGACCGCGCCAAGAACACTGGCGGTGCCCCGGTGCATCGCCTCGACCAGCGCCCACGAAAGCGTCGCTGCAGCCGCGGCGACGTGCGTCACGACAAAAGCATTGGCGGCAGCCCCATCGGCGGCCAGCGCGCTGCCGGCGTTGAACCCGAACCAGCCGAACCACAACAAGCCGGCGCCGAGCAGCGTCAGGCCGAGGTTGTGGGGTTTCATCGCTTGGTGCGGGTACCCGATTCGCCGGCCCAGGACGAAGACGAACGCCAGTGCCGCCACGCCCGAGTTGATGTGAACCACCGTACCACCGGCAAAATCCAGCGCGCCGAGGCCGTCGGCCCCCAGCCACCCGCGCGGGCCCCACACCCAGTGGCACACGGGATCATAGACGAGGGTCGCCCACAGCAGAACGAAGAGAACGTAGGCGCGGAACTTGATCCGCTCGGCGAACGCGCCGCTGATCAGCGCCGGCGTGATGATCGCAAACATCCCCTGGAAGATCATGAACACGCTGTGGGGAATCGTTGCGTCCGGCGCAGCCGGCGCGCTTCCCACGCCGTGAAGGAAGGCGAAGTCGAGGCCGCCGACCAGCGCGTTGCCCGGCGCGAAGGCCAGTGAGTAGCCGATGACGACCCACTGCACGGTCACCAGGCCCATCGCAAAGAAGCTGTGCATCAGCGTGGCCAGCAGGTTCTTGCTGCGAACCATCCCGCCATAGAACAGCGCCAGCCCCGGCGTCATCAGCAGCACCAGCGCCGACGAAACCAATACCCATGCCGTGTCTCCCGCGCTCACGGCTCCTTGCACCGCAGTCAGTTGGTCCACTTTGCTTTTCTCCCGATTGCCCGGGCGGCGCATGTGCGCCGGCCGCCTTGTCGGACAGCAAGCAATGTGCCATGCCCGCAGCCCCTCCCGGCCGCTTTTACGACCACCGGCGCCGCCTAGCTGAGCGGCACTGCCCGGGTTTTGGGCATCGGCGGTGCCTAGCCCCAACCGGCCCGCCAGGCGACGTGAGCTTTGACATGCGTGCTCGGCCAAACGACGGCCGGGTGACGCTCAGGCTCCGGTGCAGCTTGGAACCCACGCGAGGTTCGACTCTTAAGCTATTGATTTCACGCAGACTATCGCACCCGCTGCATCCTCGGGCTCTGGCACGACGAATGCTTGACCCAGTGCGATGAACTCGAATCTGACGGCCAACAACGTCCAGCGACTGCTCGCCGAGGCCCCATCCTCCTCACGCCCGACTGGAATTCCACCGGGAGAGCTGGCCCTCATGCAGGCCGTGCTCGAGGACGCGATCGACTGCTATCTGGGTCGCGCCAAACGGCGGCGGATTCATCCGAAGATTCTTCAGCGCGAGGCCGAATACTGGATCCGCATCGAGGACTGGGAAGCGCCGTTCTCGTTCAACAACGTGTGCGAGGCCCTCGGGCTCGATCCGGACTGGACGCGGCACGCCATCGAGCGCATGAAGTCGATTCGCAGCGTGGCGGCACGCCACGCCGCCTGAGGCGGGAAGCAAACGCTTCAGAGCGTTGGCGCCGGGTGCACCCGGCAACGACTCAGCGAAGAGACTCGCGCAGTGCTTTCAGCTCGTCTCGAATCCGCTGGAGTTCCTGGATCTGCGCTTCGGAGGCCCAGCGCGCTCCGGCTTCCTCTGCTTCGGCCTTGAGCTGCTTTCGGGCCCCTTCGATCGTGAAACGCTGATCGTGTAGGAGGGTCTTGATGCGCAGGAGAAGCTCGACGTCCTTGCGCCGGTAGATTCGGTGCCGGGAGCGGGTCTTTCCCGGCCGCAGCATGCGAAACTCACTCTCCCAGTAACGAAGAACGTACGGCTTGACGCCGACGATCTTGGCTACTTCACCAATCTTGAAGTAGAGCTTTTGCTCTGGGATTCGGCCCTCTACTTGCTGCTCGACCACCGGCACCTCCTCCTTCATGTCATCGCGCTCTCAAGGGAGAAGAACTCACGTCAGCCCGCCATGTTGATGGTGCGCTTGAGCACCTGGCTCGGCTTGAACGTCAGAACCCTACGGCCGGAAATGATGATTTCTTCCCCGGTCTGAGGATTTCTGCCCTTGCGCGGCCTCTTGTCGTTGACGACGAAGTTGCCGAACCCCGAGATCTTGACTTTCTCCCCGCTCTCGAGTCGCTTCTTGATGACCTCGAAGATCGACTCGACCACGTCGGCCGCCTCTTTCTTCGAAAATCCGACGCGCTCGTATATCCGCTCGACGATATCGGCCTTGGTCATGGTGTGCCCCCCGCTTCCCCTTTCACTTTGTAGCCTAGCGATGTCACAACGCGATTCAACCCCTTCGGCGTACGCCGAGTTTTCGAACCAGTTCCTCCACCACGCCCTCGTGCAGGCTCTCGATCTCCTCGTCCGTGAGCGTTCGATCCGCCGCACGGTAGGTCAGCGAGAAGCTGAGCGCCCGATACCCGTCCGGAACCCCCTCGCCCCGGTACTCGTCGAATACCCGAATCTCTTCGATCCTCGGGTCGCCGAGCTCACGGACCACGTCGATCACGTCTCCCGCGAGCCGGTGCTCTGGCACCAGCAGGGAGACATCCCGCCCGGCGGACGGGTAACGCGAAATCGCCGCAAAGCGCGCGGGCTCGGCCCCGATTTCGGCAAGCCGGCCCAGAGCCACCTCGAACACCGCCACGCCGCCGTCGAGGTCGTTCGCACCGGCGACGTCCGGGTGGAGCGTGGCGGCGACGGCCACGACCCTATCTCCAATCGCCCCCTCGGCGCAAGCCCCCGGATGGGCACCGGGCCACACACTCGACGGGCGCCACTTCGGCCGGCCACGCGAGGCGGTGGCGGCAATCGCTTCGACCATGAGCTTGGCGTCGAACACCGTCGGGTCTCCCGCGTCTCCCGGACCGCGCGCACGCCTGGGGCCCATCAGGATTCCCGCCACACATTCGAGCTCGCCGTGCGAAGAAAACGTTCGGCCCACGGTGAACAAGTCCGCCACGCGCGCGCCGTTCCGCCGGTTCGCCGCAGCAGCAGCGACGAGGCCTCCGACGAGGCTGCGGCGCAGCTCTTTCTCGTCCGCTCGCAGTGGATTGGCGATCTCGACGCTCTTGCCGCCGGCGAACAAACCGGGAAACGACTGGTTCTCGTCCGGCGAGGCGAAGGCCAACGTCACCGTCTCGTTCATTCCTAGGGCGGCAAGACGCTGGCGCACGCGCGTCCGCAGTCGCGCGAGCGCGCTGGTGGTTGCCTCCTGCATCGCCACGGTCGGCGGCTCGGCATCGATGCGATCGTAGCCCCGCAGCCGCGCGACCTCCTCGACCAGGTCGATCTCGCGCTCGAGATCGCGCCGTGCACTCGGGACGGTAACCAAGAGCTCTCCGTCCCGGCGCTCGACGGAGGCTTCGAGGCGCTCGAGCAAACTCGCCGCTTCGTCTAGGTCCACGGGCGCCCCGAGCAGGTCCTGCAGCCGCCGGGCGCGCAGTCGAATCGGCGCTGCGCGCGGAGGCTCTTCTCCGGCCGCAACCGGCTGCGCGACCGCCCTGGCCCCGGCGGTCTCGACGAGCAACTCGACTGCTCGCAGCATGGCTCGCTCGACGCCTTCGGGGTCCACGCCTCGCTCGAACCGATAGGACGATTCCGAGATGAGTCCCAAGCGGCGGGATGTACGCCGGACGGCGACCGGATCGAACCACGCGCTCTCCAGGAAAATGCGCCGCGTCTTCTCGCCCACCGCCGAACGCGCGCCGCCCATGACGCCGGCCACGGCGATGATGCCATCGGCGTCGCAGATCACCGTGTCCCCCGCGATCAGCTTGCGCCGCTGGCCGTCGAGCGTCTCGACCTCGGCATCGCGATCGAGCCGTCCGGCACGCACGACGTTTCCTACGAGCCGATCGCGATCGAATGCGTGCAGCGGCTGGCCGTGCTCGAGCAAGACGTAGTTGGTCACATCGACGACGTTGGCCAGCGGCCGCAGACCGCACGCCGCCAGCCTGCCCACCATCCACAACGGAGAAGGACCGACCTCGACGTCTTCGAGTTCGACCCCCCGGTACAGCGGGCAGGCCCCGGAACCGTCGATCTCGACCGACATCGACGGCGCTCCGGATGGTCGCCCGGGCTCACGCGAGAACCGTTCGGTCGTACGAAGTGCGAATACGGCGGCGACTTCCCGGGCGATGCCGCGAATGCTCAGGCAGTCTCCCCGGTTCGGCGTGATGCCGACCTCGAGAACGGGCGCACCGAGGCCGAGAAGCGGCGCCGCCGGCGTACCCGCAGCGGGCGCGTCGTGCACGATGAGAATGCCCGAGTGCTCGTCGTACAGCCCTAGCTCGGACGCCGAACACAGCATCCCACACGACTCCACCCCGCGAATCTTCGCCTTCTTGATCTTGACGCCACCGGGGAGCACGGCGCCCGGCTGAGCCAAGACGACGCTGTCACCGGCGGCCATGTTCTTGGCACCGCATACGATGCGCTGCTCCTGCCCGCCGGTGTCGACGGTACACAGGCTGAGCCGGTCGGCGTTGGGATGCGGTTCGACGGCGAGCAGCCGCGCGACCACGAGATGGTCGGCCAAGCGGGGATCGGGGCGCTCGACTTCCTCGACTTCGAGTCCGGCCAGCGTTAGACCCTCGGCCAGCTCGTCGACGTCGGGCAGGTCTTCGACGAACTCGCCCAACCATTCCAGTGGAACCCGCAACGCGCTACCCCTCGCTTCCTGCGCTCCTCAGAACTGCCGCAAAAACCGCAAATCGCTGCCGTAGAACAACCGGATGTCGTCGATGCCGTGGCGCAGCATCGCGATTCGCTCGACACCCAGACCGAAAGCAAACCCGGTCACCGCCTCGGGATCATAGCCGACGTTCTCGAACACGGCGGGATCGACCATGCCGGCCCCGAGGATCTCGAGCCACCCGGTCCCCTTGCAGACCCGGCACTCGCGACGCGCCTCGGACTGCGGCCCTCCGCACAACACGCAGCCGATGTCGACCTCGGCACTCGGTTCGGTGAACGGGAAGTAACTCGGCCGGAACCGCACCGGTGCGTCGGCGGCGAAGATCTTCTTCAGAAACACCGTAAGAACGTATTTGAGATGGCCGAAACGAACGTCTTCGCCGACCATGAGACCTTCGACCTGATGAAACATCGGCGAGTGCGTCACGTCGTCGTCGTGGCGATAGACGGCGCCCGGCGCAATGATCGCAAGCGGTGGCCGCCGCTGTTCCATGACCCGGATTTGGACCGGCGACGTGTGGGTCCGCAGCAGCCGGCCGTCGGTCAAAAAGAACGTGTCCTGCATGTCCCGCGCGGGGTGATCGGCCGGAATGTTGAGCGCTTCGAAGTTGTGGTAGTCGTCTTCGATGTCCGGCCCTTCGGCGATGGAGAAGCCGAGACTGACGAACACCGAGCAGATTTCTTCGGCGGTCTCGACGAGTGGATGGAGGTGCCCCGGCTCGGGCCCGTAGGCCGGCAGCGTCACGTCGACCCGGCCCGCCTCGAGGCGCTGTTGCCGTTCGCGCCGCGCGATTTCAGCCTCTCGCTCTTCGATGGCGCGCTGGAGGACCTGCTTGGTCTCGTTGACCAGCTTGCCGGCCGCCGGCCGCTCCTCGGGGGCCAGGTCCGACAGCGAACGCAGGATCGCCGTCAGCTCCCCCTTCTTGCCGAGCACGCGAACGCGGACCGCATCGAGCTCGCGGCGGCTGCCGGCGGCTGCGATGTCCGCAAGCGTCGCCTCGCGAATGCCGGTGAGCGTCTCCTCGATCGAGGCCACGGCGGCTTAGCTCGAAAGACCCGCCTTGGCCACTTCGGCCAGCTCGTGAAACGCCTCCTGCTCGTTGACGGCCAGATCCGCGAGCATCTTGCGATCGACTTCGACGCCGGCCTTCTTGAGCCCCGCCACGAACGTCGAGTAGCTCAGGCCTTCGGCGCGCGCGGCCGCGTTGATGCGTACGATCCAAAGCCGGCGGAAGTCCCGCTTGCGCACCTTGCGGTCCCGGTAGGCGTAGGTCAGCCCCTTCTCGACCGTCTCGCGCGCCTGGCGATACAGCTTGCGCCCGCCGACGTAGCCTTTCGAGAGCTTTAGGATCTTGTTGCGTCTGCGGCGTGCCTTCACGCCTCTGGTTACTCTAGGCATCGGTGTTCACTCCTGGCTCACAAAACCCGTCCGAGCATCATCCGTACGGCAACATGCGGATGATTTCCCGCCGGTCGCTCGCAGCAATCGTGGTCGGCTGACCGAGAACCCGCTTTCTCTTGCGGTTCTTGTTCGAAAGGATGTGCCTGAGGTAGGCGCGGCGGCGGCGGATCTTTCCACTGCCGGTCAAACGAAATCGTTTCGCCGCACCCCGCTTGGTCTTCATCTTGGGCATGTCTTCTTCTCCATCGATCAGTTCTTGCTCGGCACCACGAGTACGGACATGTGACGCCCTTCCATCCGCGGTTCGCCCTCCGGCGTCGCGACGTCCGCAATCGACTCGAGGACGCGGTCGAGCATCTCACGTCCGAGATCCGGGCGCGTAATTTCGCGGCCCTTGAAGAACACCGAAATCTTCACTCGGTGCCCTTTCTCGAGAAAACGCCGGATGTGTCCGATCTTGAACGCGATGTCGTGCGCCTCGGTCCGGGACCGAATCTTCACTTCCTTTACCGCTGCCGCCGGCTTGCGCTTCGCATCCTGGCTCCGCTTGCGCTGTTCGTAGCGATACTTGTGGAAGTCCATGATCCGGCAGACCGGGGGATCGGCGTTGCCGGCGACCTCCACCAAGTCGAGACTGCGCTCGTCGGCGATGGCCTGCGCCTGCGCGGTCGGCATGATGCCGAGCTGTTTGCCGTCCGTATCGATCAGACGGACCTCGCGGGCCCGGATCGCGGCGTTGATTCTGACTTCGTCGTCCTTTGCTATGGTACACCTCCATTGTCCGGTGCACTGCGCTCGGCGACCCAGTCGCCGAACGCGTCCACTTTCATCGCACCCGGTTGCGAACCGTCACGCAGGCGCGGCGCTACCGTTCCCTCTTCGACTTCGCGCTTCCCGATCACTCCGATGATCGGAACCTTCGCCTGCTGGGCTTCGCGGATCTTGAAACCGAGCTTCTCGTTGCGAAGATCGGCGCGGGCGCGGATCCCGCGATCACGAAGCCGTCGCTCGACCTCACGGGCATAGTCGTTCTGAGCATCGGTCACCGTCACGAGCCGGACTTGGCACGGAGCCAGCCACAGAGGCAACGCCCCGCCGGTGTGCTCGACCAGGATGCCGATGAATCGTTCGAGCGAGCCGAGAATCGCCCGGTGAATCATGACGGGCCGCTTCGGCCGGCCGTCTCGATCGATGTATTCGAGACCGAACCGATCGGGCATGGAAAAATCGAGCTGCACGGTGCTCAGTTGCCATTCCCGCTTCATGGCGTCGAGCACGCAGAAATCGATCTTGGGGCCGTAAAACGCCCCTTCCCCTTCACTCACTTCAAAATCGATGCCCGAGCTCTCGAGAACTTCCGACAACGCCCGCTCGGCCCGCTCCCACATGGCGTCGTCCCCGATGCTATCGGCGGGCCGGGTCGAAAGGTAGACCCGTGTTTCCTCGAAGCCGAACGCTTTCTGCGTCGACGCGATCATCTCGATCACCGAGCGCACTTCGTCGTGGATCTGCTCGGCGGTGCAGAACAAGTGGGCATCGTCCTGGGAAAACGACCGCACCCGCGTCAGGCCGTGCACTACCCCGGATCGCTCGAAGCGGTGTAGCCGCCCGAAATCGGCGTACCGCAGCGGCAGATCCCGATACGAACGGATCTCTTCGGAGTAGATGAGGCAGTGCGTCGGGCAGTTCATCGGTTTGACGGCGAACTCGCGATCCTCGATCGCCGTGAAGTACATGTTGTCCTTGTAGTGATCGAAGTGTCCCGATCGCTTCCACAGCTCGACGTCGAGAATCTGCGGCGTGATCACCTCTTGGTAGTCGTAGCGGCGATAGAGATCGCGAATGTAGTCGACCAGAAGGTTGTAGACGATCGCCCCGTCGGGCAGGAAAAACGGAGTGGCCGGCGCTTCCGGATGGAAGCTGAACAAGCCGAGTCGTTTTCCAAGCCTGCGGTGGTCCCGCTGGCGCGCCTGTTCGAGCCTCTCGAGGTGCTCGGCGAGGGACGCCTCGTCGGCGAACGCCGTCCCGTAGATACGCTGGAGCATCGGGTTGCGCTCGTCCCCGCGCCAATAGGCTCCGGCCACGTGGGTGAGCTTGAACGCTCCCAGACGCCCGGTCGAAGGAACGTGGGGGCCCCGACAAAGGTCGACGAACTCGCCCTGCCGGTACACGCTCACGACCGGCTCTTCGAGGTCGCGAATGATCTCGACTTTGAACTCCTCACCCATCGAGCGAAACAGCTCCATCGCTTCCTCTCGGGACAGCTCGCTGCGCTCGACCGACTGGTCTTCCTTGACGATCGCCGCCATCTCGGCGGCGATGCGTTCGAGGTCGTCGGGGGTGAACCCGGGGTCGTACTTGAAGTCGTAGTAGAAGCCGTCTTCGATCACGGGCCCGATCGTGACCTGCGCCTCCGGGTAGAGGCGCTTGACGGCTTGCGCGAGGACGTGGGCCGTCGAGTGACGGAGGATCTCGAGCGCCTCGGGGCTCTCGGGAGCAAGGGGTGCAACGACGCAGTCACCGTCGAGCCGCCGGCTCAGGTCGATGGGCCGGCCGTCGACGCGCGCCGCGATGCTCTGCTCGGCAACGGGACCGAGAACCTCGGCCACCGTGGTTCCTGCGGCGACACGGCGGACGCCGTCGCCCTCGACGGTTACGGAAATCTCTTCACTCATGTTGCATGCCGGGATCGCCACCCCGTGAGCCGGTCGATCGTACCGGAGAACCCTCTAGACGAGGATTGCTTACCGTCCCGGTACCACCGTCGCCGTCTCGCTTCGAACCTCCCTGCGGAATCGAACATCTGGTAGGCACGGGCGGGATTGAACCGCCGACCCCCTCCGCGTCAAGGAGGTGCTCTCCCACTGAGCTACGTGCCTTTGCGGCCAACACCTGGTCGCCAACGACCCCGTGTAACAACGCCTGCCCTGCTAGTCAACAGGCACGAGTGGTTTTGCCGGCGGCGGCCCAGGCAGGTACGATGCCCAACGTGGAGCAGCGCAGCCCGATCAGCCGGGAGCAGGTCGTCACCGTCTTCCTCTTCCTCGCCCTGGCCGGATTCCTCTATCTGGTCGCAGACTTGCTGCTTCCGTATGCCAATCCAGTCGCGTGGGCGGCGATCCTCGCCGTGGTGTTCGCGCCGGCCAACCGCCTGCTCAGTCGCCTACTTGAAGGCTGGCCCAACCTTTCGGCCGGCATCATGACGCTCCTGGTGTTCTCGATGGTGGTGGTCCCAAGCCTCCTGCTGTCGAGCGTACTCGCGCGCGAGGCGGTGGACGGATACCAGCATCTAGCCGGGTTCCTGACGTCCGAACCGTTTCAGCACCTCGACCGATTCAAGGACCACTGGCTCATCGCCCCCCTGTGGCAATGGGTCGAAGAACGCCGAGCGACCGGAGACGTGAATCCAACGTCGATGCTCCTGTCGGGAACCCGATGGGTCACCGAATGGCTGGCAGGGCGCGCAACCGCGATCGCCAAGAACGTCGTATCGTTCTTCGTCGGCCTTGGGATCATGCTGTTTTCCCTGTTTTTCGCGTTCCGCGACGGCGGCCAACTCCTGCGCAGCATCGAGGAGGCTCTTCCGATGAGGCCCGACGATCGCGAGCGGCTCATGGCACGCCTGCAGCAAACGATCGTCGCCGTCGTCCAGGGCCTGACACTGACCGCCGCGCTTCAGGCACTGCTCCTCGGGATCGGCCTGTGGCTCGCCGGCGTGCCGTTCGCCATGCTGCTTTCCACGGCCGCCTTCTTTCTCGCGTTCCTTCCTGTCGGCGGTGCGGCGCTTGTGTGGATTCCGACGGTCGCCGGCCTGTTGATCGTCGGCGAGGCCCTTCGCGCCCTGCTGCTCGGCATCTACTGCGCGGCCATCGTGAGCTCCGTCGACAACCTCGTGCGGCCGGTGGTCATTGGCAGCCAGGCGAGTCTGTCGACGCCCGTCTTGTTCTTCGGCATCCTCGGGGGACTGCAGGCCTACGGCTTCATCGGCCTGTTCGTCGGCCCCGCCATTCTGGCGATCTTCTCCGTCTTCGTCAGCATCTAC
>CAZQYE010000018.1:0-3052 GCA_964597375.1 uncultured Myxococcales bacterium | reverse complement strand
CGTGGCGCTCAGCGCCCGGCTCGGATCAGACCGCTCACCCCGAACCAGTCCACATCGGCCGACTGCGGCTGATCGAAGCCGATGTCGATGTACCAGCCGGCTTCGTCCGGAAATGCCATTCCCGGAATCGCCGCACGCGTTCCGTGCATCAACTGCATGTCGATCACGGTAAACGCATAGATGAACATCCGCTCTTCGTCGTACTCGTACGCGACGTTCGGATTGGGGCGTTTCGACGTGCGGATGCTCTGCATGACGACCTTCCACAGCTCGCCGTTTTGGTCGTAGAGGTCGGAATAGACGACGAAGTAGGTCTCCTTGTCCACGTAGATCATGCGCTTGGAGTACGCGTAATTGGGCACCTTCGGGCGTCCTTCGATCACGTACACGCTCGGTCGCTTTTCCCAGACCTCGCAGAACGTCATTCCGCCGTCCTTTTCGCACGGCTCGGGTGGCAGGCGCTCGCCGTGAAGCGACGCGAGCATCGGTTTTTCTCCGAGTAGCTTCCAGTCGAACCATGGAATCTGCCCGGCGTACCCACCGTAGCTGTCGACGTCGATGTCCTGGCCGAACAGGGCATCGCTGCGCTGAGCGCTCGACATCCGGCGTACGCGCCTCAGACTCGGCAGGTAGAGCCAGGTATCGTCCTGCTTGAGCAGGTCGAGATAGCGGTAACTGATCCCGCCCACGCCCTTGAGATCGAACGGTTCGATCAAGGGATACAGTCCGGACTTGCGAAACGTCTCGTCGGGGTTGTCCTCGAACGCCGGACGAGGATCGTGGTAGATGCGCCCGATGAACTGAAGCACCCGCAGCCAATCGGCGACGAAGTGGCGCTCGACTTGGTAGTGCCGGCGACCTTTCGCATCAACATAAAGCCCGCCCGTATCGGCATCTACCAAGTGCATGTTCAAGTCATCGTTGAAGTAGTGGGTGCGCTCGAAGTTGTACATGATCTTGCGCGCCGCTTCCGGGTCGTTGGGATCGACCACCGGAAACGGACGGCCGGCCACCCAGTTCAGGAGCTCGCCGCGCTTGCCGATCGAGCACTGCGCAGAATATTTCTCGGTTGCTTTCTCGTAGGCCGCGGGAAGTCCGATGCGCCGGTAGGGAACGATCCGTAGGTCCATTCCGTTGCGCACCGCCCACAGGACACCGGGACTGACGAGGTCTTCGACGAGATCGGCATTGGAGCGGTCGATCACCTGACCCGGCGTCACCTGCGCCGCCGCGGGCGCCGACAGGACCGCGGCGATCGCCACCGAGGCAACGATCCGTGCAACACGGCACGCAGTCGCTCCCACCCGCCCTCGGGCCTCGGGCACCCGCGGCCGTGAAGCGACCATCCGGCTTGCCCGCTCTGCGCAAACCTGGCCGTCCAACCGTGCGTTCTTGTGTGAGGCCATATTGCTCCGTACTATGACACGGCCGCCTCGGACAGAGAACCCATAGCCATCATGAACTCAGACAACGTCCCGATCATCGTCGGTGCCGCTCAGATCACCCAGCGCTGGAGCGACGACGGCCCGCACCTCGATGCCCTCGGTCTGATGGAGCAGGTCGCCCGGGCAGCGATCGCCGACACCGGCGCGCGAGGCTGCCAGGAGACCATCGATACCCTGGCTGTCATCAACACCATCACCTGGTCGTATCGGGATGCCCCCGGAGAGCTCTCCCGGCGCCTCGGAATCAACCCGCAGCAGCGGCTGTACACGGCGATCGGCGGCAACATGCCTCAAATGCTCGTCAACCGCTACGCGGCACGGCTCGAGGCCGGGCACGCCTCGATGGTGCTGCTGTGCGGGGCAGAAGCCGGATATTCCGCACGCAGGGTGGCCTCCGGGTTGGATCTCGGTTGGCCCCCGTTCACCGAGCCCGAGCGCATCGACGGCGACATGCGCCTGGGCTCGAGCGACTACGAAATCCGCTACGAGCTGACCCTCCCGACGTTCATCTACCCGTTCTTCGAGACCGCGCTGCGCGCAAGCAGCGGCCGCAGGCCGGATGAACATGCCGCGTTCCTCGGCCGACTTTGCAGCCGCATGTCGCGGGTCGCCGCCTCCCACCCGAACGCTTGGTCGCGTGAAGAGCTGACGGCCGAAGAGATCGCGACCGTGACGCCGGACAACCGGCTCGTGGGCTACCCGTACACCAAGCGCATGAATGCCAACATCTCGGTGGACCAGGGGGCGGCACTGCTCCTTACGACGGTGGGCCAGGCACGGCGCCTCGGTATCGACGAGGAGCGCTGGGTCTATCCCATGGGCGGTGCAGACTTGTTCGATGTCTGGGAGTTCACGCGGCGCCCGAGACTCGACGAGTCGCCGGCCATCCGCCGTGCGGTTCAGCTCGCGCTCGCGCAAGCGGGCCTCGAGTTGCCGGCGATCGACTGGTTCGATTTCTACAGCTGCTTCCCATGCGCAGTACAGATCGGCGCGCGCATGGCGGGCCTCGACATCGACGACCCGCGCGGGCCGACCTTGACCGGCGGCCTCCCCTATTTTGGCGGCCCGGGAAACAACTACAGCATGCATGCCATCGCAACGGCCGTCGACAAGATTCGCAAGCAACCCGACGGTCACGCGATGATCACGGCACTGGGATGGTACATCACCAAGCACTCGGTCGGCGTCTACGGTCGCCGGCCGCCGGCGGTGGCGTGGAACGAACGAGACAGCGGAGGAGCCCAGGCCGAAATCGACGCCGCCTCCCTGCCTCCTCCGCTCGAGCAGTGCGACGGCCGGCTCACCGTCGACGCGTTCATGATCCGCCACCGCCGCAGCGGCGAGCCCCGCCGCGGCCTGGTTCTCGGACACGACGCTGGCGGGCGGCGGGCCCTAGCCGAGATCGACGGAACCCCCGATGAGCTCGCCGACATCGAGCGCGACGAGCTCGTGGGACGCACGGGCACGTGCCGCTACGACAGCGACACGGGCCTCAACCGTATCCGCTTTTCTTGACCCGATGCGGCGCCATTCCCAGCGCCGGCTCGGTGTCCGCCGATCGCCCGCCTCATCGGCCGTCGCAAGTCGCCTACGTTCAGACGTTGAAG
>CAZQYE010000017.1:0-19364 GCA_964597375.1 uncultured Myxococcales bacterium | reverse complement strand
AAATCTCGGTCGACTACGATCTTGGTCACAGCGATGCCCTCCGCTGCTGCTTGGACTCCGGTGTGAAACGCACCGGCAGTTCTTTGATACCGTCGATGAAGTTCGAACGCAGGAACTTGATCTCGCCGCAGGCTTCGATGTCCGGCAGCCGGCTCAGAAGCTCGCGCAGGATCGTGTTGAGTTGGAGCCGGGCGAGGTTTGCGCCCAGGCAGTAGTGCTCACCGATACCGAAGGCTAGGTGGTCGTTCGGTGACCGGGTAATGTCGAATGCCTGCGGATCGTCGAACACGTCCTCGTCGCGATTGGCCGACGGGTACCAGAGGATGATCTTGTCTCCCTTTTGGATCTTCTTGCCCCGCAGCTCCGTATCTTCGGTCGCCGTGCGGCGGAAGTGAATCACCGCCGGAGCGTAACGAAGAATCTCCTCGACGGCCGTGGGCAGCAGGCTCAGATCCGCGACGATTCGCTGCTTGGCTTCGGGATGCTCGCTCAGCAAGCGCATGGCCTGCGCCGTAACCGTGCGCGTCGTTTCGTTGCCGGCGATTGCGAGCATCAAGAAGAACGAGTCGTACTCGAGTTGCGAGAGCCGCTCTCCGTCGACCTCCGCGTGCAGGAGTAAGGTAGTCAGGTCGTCTCCCGGCTCTTTCTTCTTACGTTCTGCGAGTTGCTCTGCGTACGCGTGCATTTCGGCTGCCGCGATGCGACCGTCGTCCATCGACGTCTGGAAGTCGGGATCGTCGAACCCGATCAGCCGGTTGCTCAAATCGTACACGTACTGGCGCTCGGATTCGGGCACTCCGAGCATTTCGCAGATCGTCTGCATGGGAAGCTGGGAGGCGACCGAATCGACGAACTCGCATTCCCCCTGCTCGGCGATTGCATCGACGATGCTGCGGGCAAGATCCTCGAGGTGCTGCTTGAGCATGCCCACGCGGCGGGGGGTGAATCCCTTGGAGACGATCGAGCGGAACTTTACGTGCATCGGCGGGTCCATGTTGAGCATCAACATGCGCACGCCGGCGAGGTCCGTTTCGCTGAGATCGAACATGTTCGTCCCCCCGAGCCACGAGGAGAACACCTGCGGGTTGCGCGAGATGTGCTTGACGTCCTCGTACTTGGTGATGCACCAAAAGCCCGGGCCGTCGGCCTCGTCGTGCCAGTGCACCGGGTCTTCCCGCCGGAGCACGGCAAAGGTGTCGTGGGGTGGAGTCGGGTCGAAGTTGTCGGGATTCGTCAGGTCAACGACGTTCATACGCAAGCCTCCCTTGTCGAGCAGGCCAAGCGGGCGGCATGCAGCGGCTGCCGCCCGATGCCCGAGCGTCCAACCCTACCCAACAAACGTTTGTTTGTCCACCGGTTCGTGATTCACAGCGTATTGGGCGCGTGAAACGCGCCCCCGGGTCGTGCTGGTGCCGCAGACCCCGGATGCGCCGCCGGTGGAGACAGCAGCGGCGGCCGTCTATAGTCGGCCGGCCGTGCCGCCTTCCGCCGGCTGGCGACTCAGTCGAGGGACACCGTGAGTGACGAAAAAGAGCAGGGCATCAACTGGCCCCACGTAGAACCGCTGTCGATGCCGACTACCGGAGTATGGGCACAAAAGCGGCGCCTTGCGGCGGCGATGCGGACCGTGATCGACCGGCTGGTGATCACGAACGCTCCGGAGGACAAGATCCGCGAAGCGGCCGACGCGCTCGAGTACTTCGCGGGAACGCTCGGCGGCTATCCGACGCGGTCGAAGCTGTGGGGGTATGCGGAAAGCTCGACGGCTGGCAACGTTGCCGCGTTCTTCGATTTGAGCCCAATGATCGGCCTTGCCAATCCGCTTGCGCCGCCGATCACGATGCACCCGAAAAACGACCGCGTCTATGGTGAGGTTGTCTTTGGATCCGCCTACGAAGGTCCGCCGGGCTCGGTGCACGGCGGGTATGTCGCGGCGGCCTTCGACGAGGTTCTCGGCTTCGCCCAGTCGCTCACCGGTAGTCCGGGAATGACCGGCACGCTGACCGTGCGTTACCGGCGGCCGACTCCGCTGCACACCGAGCTGCGCTTTGAAGGCTGGGTCGACCGCGTCGAGGGACGCAAGATTTTCACGCGAGCCGAGTTGCGCGCGGCCGGCGAGCTGACCGCCGAGGCGGAGGGCCTGTTCATCTCGATCGATCAGGACCGCTTCGCCGAGCTTTTGGAAAAACAGGCAGAGCAAGAACGCCGCCGCCGCTCCGCGGAGGAGGACTGAGCCGGCCGCATGCGCTGCGAAGCCGAGCCGGCGAAACCAAGGCTGCGGATTTGCCCCGGTTGCACGAACTCTCTGAGGGACCGCTTGGCGCATGGTTGTGAGCGAATCGCATCCTGGGTGATTTGAGGCGGTGTCCTGAGCGCGGGACACTGCCTAGGTGGCCGAACACAGGGCGCAACAGCCCGAGCCGCCAACGTTCTGGGCTGGATTCGGAGCAGTGATCGAGAGGCCGGCTGCAGAAATGAAACTGCGCGGCTGTACCCCCAGATGAGGCTCGCGGCCGGAGGCCAAAGTGCTTGCAAGGCCCCGGTGGACTCGGGCATAGTACACTAAACAAACGTTTGTTTAGCAGGCGATCCAGCCATGGCATCCGCGAACAAGACGGCAGGCGCAAACAAGAGCGAGGCGGAAAGTTCCCAGACGACGGCCGATCGCATCCTCGATGCCGCCGAGCAGCTTTTCGCCGAGCGCGGTTTCGCAGGTACTGCCGTGCGCGACATCGCTGCAAGCGTCGGGCTGAACCCTGCCAGCCTGTACAATCACTTTCCCGGCAAGCAGGAACTCTACGAAGCCGTTCTCGACCGGGGCCTGCGACCAATCATCGAACTGCTCGCCGAGCTGTCGCGCTCGGACTGGTCGCCGGCTCGGGATGAAATGGCGATCGATCGAATCGTCGACACGCTCACCGAGAAACCGTATCTCGCCCGGCTTCTCCACCACGAGGCGCTTACAGGCGGCGAGAACCTCACACGCATCGTCGGCCGCTATGTCGAGCCGCTCTATTCGCAGGGACTCGAAGCCCTGACGCGAAGTCCGGCGGTAGAGGGGTGGGAGCCCGAGGAGTTTCCGCTCGTCGTGATCTCGATGCACAACCTGCTTCTGGGATATTTCTCGATCGTGCCGTTGCTCGAGCGTGTTCTCGGTTCGGACCCGCTGGCGCCGGACGCCGTGAAGAACCTCAAGCGTTTCTTGCGCAAGGTCACCGAGCGCATGATCGGTGGCGGCAATAGTTCGAAGTAGATCACTAAGCTAGCAAAATAACCGGCGGTAACGCTCACGTCGGCCGAAGATAAGAACGCTTTCTCGCTGGGTGCCGAACGCCGGCGGTACGTGGCGACTGCCGTGGCGGGCCTTATGTGGCAACGATTTTTTTCACACAGGTGGGGGTGGCGCGGTGCAGAACAGCAGCGCGAAGTGTGGTACCGTGATGGGACGAAGGGAAGGAACCCCCGTGACGTATATATCGAGACCGGGACTTACGGGCCGTCTTCCTGGCGTTCTAGCTGCGGCCACCGACCTAGCGACCGCACGGCCGGGTATTCGTACGGCGCGCTACGTGGTCGAATCCCTTTTCGGCCGTGCCGCCGTTCCTAGTGGATGGCCGGCGGCGCCCGCGCCCTCGCTCGGCCTGCTTGCCAAAGTGGCGGCCGACGAAGCGTTCCGGACGCTGATGGTTGCGATGTCGCACCTGCCGGGGCGCCGCGAGCTCGCGCTCATCCGCGACGAGATTTCCTCGGCCGCGGCCATGTTTACCGAGCGCGGATGGCACGAAGACCCGGCCGGTTATCACGAAACCCCGCCGGGACTGCCGTCGGTTCTGTCCAACAAGGAACGTTCCTGGGGAATCGAATACGACCACGTCCGCTTCGTCAGCGGCTACGAACCGCACCCCGATGAGCCGGGCCGAGACCGCTGGCTATCGTACAAGCCGACGCGTACCGCGCACGCGTGGGTACTACGTCACCGGGGACGCAGCAGGCCGTGGCTCGTGTGCGTGCACGGCTACCGCATGGGATTTCCGATTGCGGACTTCACGGCCTTTCGTGCCGAGTGGCTGCATCGGGAACTCGGATTGAACTTGGTGGTTCCGGTTCTTCCTCTGCACGGCGAGCGAAAGGTCGGCAAGCGAAGTGGCGATGGATTCTTCACTGCGGCGGTCATGGACACGATCCATGCCGAGGCGCAGGCGATCTGGGATTTGCGTCGCATTCTCGATTGGATCCGCGGTCAGGACGGGGGTGACCGAGTGGGAGTCTACGGCGTTTCACTCGGCGGCTACACGACGGCGCTCCTGGCCGGGTTCGAGGCCGAGCTGGCGTGCGTGGTCGCCGGCATGCCGGCGATCTGCCTGACCTCGCTCTTGGAGATGCATGCCCCCAAGCGCCTTCTCAAGGTCGCCCAGTCGGCCGGGATCGATTGGGAAGGTGTGCGCCGTGCCGCCCGGGTCATCTCGCCACTGGCGATCAAACCAGTGGTTCCGCACGAGCGGCGCTACCTGTTTGCCGGCGTGGCGGACCGGTTGATTCCCCGCGATCAAATCCGGCGCCTGTGGGAGCACTGGGAAAAGCCGGTGCTGCGCTGGTTCGAGGGCAGCCACCTGTCGTTTACCTGGGAGACCGACAAGATCAACGCACTTCTCGAGCGCTCTCTTCGCGATGCCGGCCTCCTTAGGATGGTACGCACACCCGCTGCCGCGGCCGAGCGAGCCGCATAGCGGGCCTTCTGCTGCGGTCGCGCTCCGGATCAAGCTTTTTCTTCAGCGAGCTAGAAACTGGCCCTGAACTGCTCCGCCGTGTTGCGCCGGGCGGATGCAAACGAGCTACTCCAGCACGTGCCGGTCCCGACGGCGTGCAGCTGCACGGTCACCGCCGGGTCCACGTGGAAGAACGCTCCGGGCTCGGCGGGGCCGGGAAGGGGTAGGTTCCTCCCGCGGGCCTTGAGTCGAACGCGGGTCCTGCCCTCGGCGCCGGCGTCGACATGGAGAACGCGCACTCCGTCCTGTGCGGCCGCTGGGTCTTTGTACCGGTAGCCCTTCGGGGTGCGGCTTTTCCAGGCAAGGCTCGGATCGACGCGCAGCGATGCCGCCAGCACCGGGGAAGATCCGAAATCGTCGTAGACGCACGCGAGGTACACTGTCGTCTGCTGCGGCGCGCCGAGATCGCCTTGAGTGAAGGCGCCGCCTTTTTTCAGCGTCCACTTCAGACGGTCACCGTCGTCCGCGATCTTGTTGCGAATCGTGATCTTGGCCCGAGCTCCGGTTATACACCCGGCTGTCGGCTGACTCGGGCACAAGGCCGAGACTGGTGCGATCCGCATGAGAATGGCGCCACTTTCCGGTTCCGGGAAGTCGATCGACCATAACCTGCTCCCGTCGTTGAAGACCGGGTCGTCGCTGCCGAGGATTTTTCGAAACTGCGTGCCGAGGTCGATCGTTGCCGGGTACCCGGTGAACAGCGCAACGGCGTTCTCGAAGTCCCTCCGATAGGTTTTCGTGTTTGGGTCGAGCTCGACGGCGGGACCAAGCGGCAGCCCCATCCAGTCGCTGTATTGCCAGCGCGTGGCGCCCGAATAGGCGGGGTGGTTGCAGCCTACGCCTTCGGGATCGACGCTCATCTCGTCGAGCCAGTCGTCGAATCCGCTCGGCTCTTGGTTGCCTAGAATCTCCCGGTGACGAAGAGCGTGCTGTCCCGTGTGGCCGTAGTAGCCGTCGCCGAAAATGAAGGCCATGGCCATCGTCATCCGGTGCCTCTCCGGATTGAACAGGTCGGGAAGGGCGTTGCGGTCACGCTGGTTGATGATCACCAGCGGCGGCGCATGGACGTTGCCGGGTGTCTCGATGTCGAGGTAGTTCTGCGCGGCCGCCTCGATCGTCGGATCCTGGAAGCCTGGATCGTCCCAGTCTTCGTAGCGGCGGCCGTTGAGTTCGCGCGGGAACTCGCTGATCACGCCGTTTTTGAGAATCAGAAAATCCGGCCGGCCGGCCGCCGTCGCGTCGCTTCGGATTCCGCTTTCGTAGGCTTTGTAGCCGGCGACGAGCATCGCGGTGGGAATCGAGAAGTCGTCGACGTTGCCGTCGCCATCGGTGTCGCCGTCAACGGTGCCGTCCAGGTCGAGATCGAGATGGAAGTTGGACGGATCGGCCATGGTGAAGCCAAAGATCTCCGCAGCGTTCTCTTCGTCGGCGTCCATCAGAATGCCGTCACACAAGGGGGTTTGGCCGGCCGGGTAGCTGGCCGACAGATAGAAACCTGCGATGAGATCCGACCGCAGGGCCTCAGCCCAGTTGATGATCGGAGAAGACGGATCGGAGGGGTCCGAAAGAACCCGCTCACACGAAGTCGTCGGATTCATCAGAAAGGCGAGGGATCCGAACGAAGGCGCGGAATGGGAGATGATTCCCGCTCTGTCGCCGGCGGAATAGGTCTGACGGCGACCATATACGTTGCGTGCGAAGTTGGCCTTGCGTGCTACGGTGATCACGCCGCTGCTCGGGTCGATCTGTTGAATCGCCATGATTTCGACCGTCCCGCGGCCGCCGCCGGCGTCGTTGTCGTAAAAAGCCAAGTAGTGCCACTTGAACTTGTCGCCGCCCGGCCAGGTGCCCGATCGGCCGTGAACGTGGTATACGTCGCGGTATCGCGCAACGTCTTGGGGGTCGAACTGGAAGGTCACTGCGTTCTTGTCCGGCTGGTCCGCCTGCAACGCGATCAGCGGAGTATACGCGAACCACTTGGGGCTGAGTTGGTCGGCAAACCAGCGCTTCGGCCATGTCTTGCCTGCATCGAATGCATTGGCTTCGATTTTCCGAAGGCTTGCGTGAGCGATCCAGCGGATGTCCGGGTTTCGTAGTTTGGTTTCGTAGACGGCTTCTTGATTGCTGTTGTTGATGCAGCTCAGGTCGTAGACGTCACTGGCATACGAGCCGAATCCGGAGCGCACGCCGTAGTCGTAGCCGCCGGTGCAACCTTCTGAGTAGATGTCGGGACGTACGACCACGTCGAACGCAGCGAGCGCGTCGTAGGATGTCTGTGACTCAATGATGGTGCCGAAGAGGTTTGCGCTGAGGCGTGGCCACAGATCCTCGGCTGCGCACGGAAAAGCAACGGTCGTCCCGACCGCGACCAGTAAAGTGACGAGCGACGCCCGCAATCGATGTCTCAGCATGAGACTACTCCCCGGGCGCAAGAATCTTGTAACACAGCGCCAACCACGTGCGCAACGGGAAAAATGAGCGCATTTGCAGTGACGTGCCGCGCTAGGGCCGTCCAACGTTTCCTTTTGGGGCCAGTAGGTGCTTAACTCAAAGTACTTGCCAGAGTTGGCACCGCCATTGCTGCTTCCCTGACAGCCGATTTCCCGAACTTCCTGCGCCGCGCTGTGACGAACAAGCCTGTAGGCGGCGCTGGATCCGCGCCGGCGAGAGTTCAAGCGAACGCTCTTGCCGGCCCTCGGGCGGCTCGGGAGGAAGAAAATGGCGTCGAACTTACAACGATCGTCACGCGGGGCGGCCGGACGGCACAATGGGTGCGCCCGCACTTGCGCACTCGCGTGGGTGGTATTCGTGCTTGTCTCTCTTGGGGCCGGCCAAGCGCGATGTGAGGAACAGCCGGCGGCCGGCGACGACGGGGCGAGCGTCTCGGCGCCAGCCGACGTCGGAGGCCCGAGCGCTGCCGGAGATGAGGAATCGGGCCGGATCGCGACGTGGATCGAGCGCGCCAGGAGCGCCATCGACAGCGTAGCGACCGTCTCGGTCCGCGGCCGGCGGGAATGGGAGGGAAGCGAAGTTTTTCTGTCGCCCGCGCTACCGGCAGGTGGGGCGCTGGCAGGGGCGCGCAAGCGGGATGCAGCCGGGCGTCTGCAGCTCGGCCTGTGCATGCGCGGGGCAAGCCGCGAATCGGTCGAGCACGGGCAAAAGCCCGAACCGACGATCGGCGTGGGCCTGCGACTATCGTTTCACTGAGCGACGGCCATGAGTGCGGAACGAGTCTATCGGGGCGGCTGTCACTGCGGGCGCATCGTGTTCGAGGCGCAAGGCGTACTCGACCGCGTCTACGTTTGCAACTGTTCCATCTGTTCGAAGAAAGGCTACGTGCACTGGCTGGTGCCGGCCCACGCGTTTCGGCTTCTCACGCCGATCGCCGATGTAGCGACTTATTGTTTCAACACAGGGGAGGCCAAGCACCACTTCTGCCGCGTTTGCGGCACGGCGCCGTTTCACATGCCTAGGGGCTGGCCGGGCTACGTCGATGTCAACGTGCGCTGCCTCGAAGGTGTGGACCGCGGTCAGTTTACCGTCGAATACTTCGACGGCCGGCACTGGGAGGCATCAATCGAGAGTTTCGCCGCGCGCAGGCGCGAGGCGGCCAACTGAGCACAGCAGGCACTCGTGTGAAGAAATCGGTGAGCTGGACGCGCCCGTATAGGCGCCCGCAATGCGAGCGCGGCGATCCCTAAGCACAAAAGGGGATCGGCCGGCCCAGGGTAGGCTCCGCCCGAGCTACAGGTGCCCCGGCTGTTGATTCTGCCGCCGGCCTGCTGCACGGTTTTTAGTACGCGCGGATGGGTCGCGCGACTGGATGGACGACCTAAGTCATTCTGTCGACACGGTTGCGGTCGCTTGGCGCCTAGCAGCGACGGCGTTCTTCATTGCGCTCAACGCGTTCTTCGTCGCGTCGGAGTTCGCGCTGGTAAAGATCCGGCCGGTCCGGCTCGACTCGCTGGCGAGCGAAGGCCGCCGCTCGGCCAAGATCGCGCGCCACTTGGTCGATCATCTTCCCCTGTACCTTTCGGCGTGCCAGGTGGGCGTGACGGTTGCGAGCCTTGCGATCGGCTGGCTCGGTGAACCGGCCGTTAGCTTTTTGATCGCTGGTCTCCTCAATACCGTCGGCCTCGGCGTAGCGGCCGACTCGCCGGCGCTCGGGGCGTTCTCGATCTTTTTCGCCTTCGTAGTGATCACCGCGGTTCATATGATCATCGGGGAGCAGGTGCCCAAGCTGTGGGCGCTCGAGAAAGTCGAAAGCACCGCTCTGGCCGTTTCACGCCCCCTCAAGCTGTTTGCTACCGCCTGCGGTCCGTTCATCAACTTCGTGAACGGAACGGCGAACTTCATTCTCGAGAGCGTGGGTGTCCCGGTCCGCGGTCTCAAGGAGGGGACGCATACGGCCGACGAGATCAGCGCGATTCTGGCCGCTTCGGCGCGGGCGGGACACATCTCCGAGCGGCAGCGGGAGTTTGCCGAGAACGTCCTTGGGATCGTCGAGCTTGAGGTTCGGCACATTCTGGTTCCCAGGGGCGAGGTCGTCCACCTCGCGCTCGACAAACCACCTGAAGAAAACCTAAAGATCATTCGGACGACCGGACACTCGAGGTTTCCCCTGTGCCGGCACGACCTCGACGACGTGATCGGTTTCGTTCATGCCAAGGACGTGCTTCGGGCGCTGATCGACAGCGAGCAGCTCGACCTCGAATCGGTGATGCGCGACGTCTGCTACGTTCCCGATACGATGCCGCTGCCGCGGCTGATCGCCGAATTGCAGGCCAAGCGGAGCGCGGCGGCGGTCGTTGTCGATGAGTACGGTACGACGATCGGCTTGGCGTTTCTCGAAGACGCGCTCGAAGAGATCGTCGGCCCGATTCAAGACGAGTTCGATCAAGAGCCGGCTGAGCTCAAGGAAGTCGTGCCGGGGGTGTTCCTCATAAACGGCGGCATGTCGCTTCCCGAAGCCGCCGACCGTCTCGGCGTGGAAATCGACGACGACGCAGCCGACACCATCGGCGGGCACGTGGTATCGGTGTTCGGCGAGCTTCCCAAGGTCGGCAGCACCACGGAGATCGGCCCGTATTTGGTGACGGTGCTTGCGGTGGAGCACCACCGCGTCACGCGGCTTCGTTTCGAGCGCCAACAACCAGTCGAAGAGGCCGCTGCGGAGTGACGGCCCGCTGAGTCGAGGCCCCGCCCGAAGCAGCGAGCGCGGTAGGGTGCGCAGCAAGCTGATGCGTCGGATTTTCGTTTCCGCGGGCGTCTTGCTGCTCGCAGCGGCTGTCTGCTTGGCCGTTGCCTGGTGGACTCTCCCTCGGTGGGCACCGACCGAGCGGGGAACGTCGTTTTTGCTGGCAGTGGCTTCGGCGGCTAGCGGCTACGAGCTCAAGGCGGCACGGGTCGAGGTCCCGTCGACGGGACGCGTGGAGATCGTCGGGCTGGAGGTCGCGGCGCCGCCGTTCTTCGAAAGCGACCGAGTCGCGATCAGGGTCTCTTCGGCTTCGCTTGCCGCGGGCACGGTCGAGACGGTTGGAATCCAGGGCTTTCGCTTGAGACTCGACCGGTTGCCTTCGGGCCGCGGAGGCGGCCGCGTCGAGCTCCCGTTTGGACGTCTTGATGCCCGCAACGGCCGTATCGAGACCGAACCGGGCGCTGTCCCAACAACCGAGGTCCGCGACCTCAGCGTCGAGGTAGCCGGGCGATCGGGTCCAGCGAAGGCTACCGCCTCGCTTCGGCTTGCCGGAATCGAAGCGGTGGCAACGGCGAATCTGGCGGCGGACGGCACCACCATCGAGGCGGCCGCCGAGGCCAAGGGGATTTCACCGGAGCAGCTCGCCAAGGCTCTGGGCTCTGCGGCGACCGGATGGGTGCGAGCCCTGGATGCCGTGGAAAGGATCGACGTAAAGGCCAGTGCTAGCGGCAAGTTGGGGGGTAATTTTCAAGCATCGATCAATATTTTGGCCGTCCCGCGCTCGGCCGGTCGAGGCTCGGACGGACTACGGGTCGGATTTCGGGCCGCGGCCGAGCTGCCCAGGCTCGACCGGCCGCTCGAGGGGACCGTTGCGCTCGAGGATGTGCAGCTTACAAGTGCCGGCGGTGAGCTCAGCGCCGAGCAAGGCAGCGCACGGTTTTCGCTGGAGCGCTGCGATGTGCACGTTGCGGCCGGAGCTCCACGTGACGGCGATCGCGCTGCGGGCGGAAATGCCGGGCTCGACGGTGTCGTTCGCGGCCGGCCGAATAGCGAGCCATCCGAAACGCGGAGCTCGAGTCCCGATCCTGAGGGCACCTGCGCCGGTGGCCAGACGGCGATACTCGATCTGACCGGTGTGTCGATCCGCGGCCTCGCCGCCCATGACCCGACCTTCATGCGAGCCGCCGAAGGCCTGAGTGCACAAGGGGGCTTGCGACTCGAGCGCTGGGGCGATCAGCACGTAAGAGTCGATGCAACGCTCTCCGCTGGGAAAGGCGAGGTTCTCTGGGATCGCTTCTACGCCAGCCTCACAGATCATCCGGTGCAAGCCGTCGCGGCGGTCGAGCTGAGAGGTGATGACTCGCCCCCTGGAGTCGGAGCGCGCGGCGCTCGAGCGGCGTTCAGACCAGGCGAGGCAGCCGCGCGGGTCGACGCGGCTGCGGCGAAAGAGGCTGCCTCTAGGTTGGGGGACCTTGCGGGCCTGGTTGCCGATATCGAGTCGGTGAAGATCGACGCCGAAGGGATCGGGTCGCTGTCTTTGCGAGGAACGATCGGCGGCAGCGACGGCGGCGTCGACGTTCACGCCGAGGCTTCACTTTCCGAGATTGCGCCGGCCTACGAGCTGTTCGTAACCGAGCCGTTTGCCGACTTGTACCCAGTGCTTGCACGCACGGCCGTTGCGGGAACCCTCCAGGTGACGGCGCACCTGACGCGAGACGGCAGCGATGCGATGGCGCTGAGCGCGACCGCGCGAGTGCGTTCTGGTCGGGTTTCGTCTGCGGATGGGCGCTGGACGCTTGCCGGTATCGATGCCGAGGTTCCCCTGGAGATCGACACGGCAGAGCGCCGCGGCGACGAGCGAACAGGCCGTCTCCGCGCGCACCGCGTAGTTGCAGGCGGCGTCGATCTTGGGGCGCTCGATCTGCGTTTGGCGGCAAAAACGAATGAGCTGAGCGTTTCGCGCCCAATCGACGTCGATGCCTTTGGAGGGCACGTCCGCGTTTCGGGCTTGCGCGGCCAGAGGTTGGCTTGGCACGATCGTTCGCTATCGCTGTCGCTCGAGCTGACCGGCCTCCATTTGGCCGACGTCTGCCGGAGTTTGGGACTGCCGTCTGTCGATGGGACGATCGAGGGGGAGCTGTCGCAGATCCTCGTGCACGATTCGGTCGTCGAGACCAAAGGAACGCTGCGAGCCGGTCTGCTCGGCGGCTGGGTCGATATCGACCACATCGGCGTGCGCGGCTTGGGCAGTTCGGTGCCGGTCGTTGCACTCGATGCACGGGCCTCCGGCCTCGACTTGGAACGGGCGACCGAGGCGCTCGGGGTCGGGCGTGTCTCTGGAATTGCCGATGCCGAGATCACCGGACTCGAGATCGCCGGTGGTGAGCCGGTCCGTTTCGACGCGCGGCTGGAAAGTGTTCCGCGGCGGGGGATACGCCAGCGAATCAGCGTGCGCGCAATCGAGCAGCTGTCGATTCTCGGTGGGGCCGGCGCAAGCCCGATCACCCGCGGGATTTTGAGCTTTTTCGACGAGTACCGATATGCAAAGCTCGGACTGCGATGCAGCCTGCGCAACGACCGATTCGTGCTCCGTGGGGTCGAGCGCCTCAAGGACAAAGATTTTCTGGTGGTCGGGACCTTGTTCCCGCCGACGGTGAATGTAATCAGTCACAATCAAGTCATTGCTTTCAAGGACATGGTCGCCCGGCTTCGGCGGATCGCCAGCGTGGGTGAAGGCGGCCAAGGGAGGACGGTCAAATGAGGATCAAGTCACGGTGGTTCGTCGTTCCGCTCGTCGTCGGTGCGAGCTTTGCCGCGTGCATTACCGTCAACATTTACTTTCCTGCGCCCGAGGTCCGGGCGGCGGCCGAGAAGATCGTCGATGAAACCTGGGGTGGGGCCACGGCGGCTCCGAGCGGTTCCGAGCAGCCAGCGGAGGAGGTTTCACCGGGTACCCAAGGCCGGCTGCATCGCTGGCCCTTTGGCGCCGCCGTAGCGCTGGCCGCCGGTCCCGCGCCGAACATCAACGTCGAGACTGCGGCGATTCGCAAGCTCAAGGCGGCCATGCGCGAGCGTGCCGCCCAGCTCAAACCCTATCTTGCTGCCGGCAACCTCGGGATCGGCAAGGACGGGATGCTCGTCGTGCGCGACTTGAGCGGCCTCGATCTACGCCAAAAGGCGACTATCCGCCGTCTGGTCGATGCCGAGAATCGCGACCGGCGCAGCCTGTATGCCGAGATCGCCCGCGCGAACGACTTCGGCAGCGATCGAATCGACGATATCGCGAAAATCTTCGCCGAGACGTGGATTCGCAAAGCCGAGGGCGGTTGGTGGGTGCAGTCGCCCGACGGTAGCTGGCACAAGCGCTGACCGCGGTGGAGCCGGCCGTGCGGCTCCCCCAGCCCGGGGATGAGCCGCGAGGCGTCGCCGCTGCGGCCCCGCCTCGCAACCGCTGGCGGTTCGTCGACCGACTGCTAGGGAAAGACGACGACGGCGCTACCGGGCGTGGTCTTCTTGCCTTCTTCGTTTTCGACCCAGATCTGCAGCTCGACGGTGCGCTCACCGCCGTCGTCGCTCTTGCGCACCACGCGGCCGCGGCAAATCATTTCCTTGTCGGGAAGGTCCATGCCGCGGTACTGGCAGGCGATCTTGCGAATGCGGCCGCGATGGCCGAGCCAGTTCGAGACGAGCTCCCCAAGGCTCGCATACTTGAATCGGCCGTGAACGATGATCGAGCCGATCTGCTTGGCCTGCGGAAACTGGTAGTCGTGGTGCAGGGGATTGAAGTCGCCCGAGCCGGCAGCGTACTTTACGAGCTGCGTCACGCTCGGCTTCTTGCGCAGTTCGGGTAGTTCATCGCCTTCTTGAATCGTTTCCCAATCGACCGCCATCGCTCTTCCCGCTCCTAGTAGTAGATCACTTGCGAACGCTGAACGGCGGCCACTTTGCCGTCCTGGTTCGTGTACGTCGTCTCGGTCGTGACGATCAACATCTTGCCGATTGCCTTGCTCTCGCGAACGTCGAGACCCGCAATGCGCAGGACCGCCGTCAGCGTGTCGCCCGCGCAGATCGTCTCGAAGTACTCGGTTTCGGTGCCACCGTCGAGCACCCGCGAGAGCCCGTGGTTGATCTTCGGCTGGCCCTCGACCGGGCCGCTGAACCAGTCGTGGCAGCGGCCAGGAATGAACACCGGCGTGCCCAGGTACGTCGGCGGTGCGGGAAGGCCGCGATACCCCGCCGCGCGGGCCGCCTCGATGTCGTAGTAGACGGGGTCCGTGTAGCCGACCCCCCGGGCGAACGCGCGCACGCTCGTCGTCGTGACCTCATAGGTCCACGGCTCGGACTCGGCGCCGATGGCGGCCTTCATCTCGTCTGTCAGCTCGAATTGTTCGGCCATCGAATCCTTTCGACCTCCGGGTTGGAGCAGCCGCCTGCGGTGGCACTGCTCCCGTGTTGCGCAAAGCAGTTCGGGTACCGCTCTTTGCTGCCTGTTGCGCGCTCCCAAGTCCATAGCCCGGCCTGCCGCGGGGGTAACGCGGCGCCGGTTTTGCAAATTCGTGCAAATCGCTTACGTTGGCGGGAGCGTAGCGGTAACATTGGCGTCCATAAGGCGGTGGCCCGCTGGCCGTGCAGTCTCTTGGTAGCGGCTGGGATCGAACGCGCGAGGGACGCTTTCAGGGCGGCCGCCGCCTATTCAGACGAAGGTCAAGGAGTAACAAGCGATGGGAAGAAAGGTTTACGTCGTCGGCGTGGGCATGACGAAGTTTGAAAAGCCCGGCTCGAAGGCCTGGGACTATCCGGACATGGCCAAAGAAGCCGGCACCAAGGCCCTCGAGGACGCTGGCATTACCTACGACAAGATCGAGCAGGCGTGCGTGGGCTACTGCTATGGCGATTCCACGGCCGGCGAGCGCGCGGTCTACGAGATCGGGATCACCGGCATTCCGATCTACAACGTGAACAACAACTGTGCGACCGGCTCCACGGCGCTGTTCATGGCCAAGCAGTTCATCGAAGGCGGGATCGCCGACTGCGTGCTCGCACTCGGGTTCGAGAAGATGGAGAAGGGGTCGCTCGGCATCAAGTACGACGACCGAATCAATCCACTCGACAAGCATTTCAGCTTGATGGTCGAGCTGCGCGGGTTCGCCCAGGCGCCCGGCGCGCCGCAGTTCTTCGGCAACGCCGGTCGCGAGCACATGGACAAGTACGGCACCAAGCCCGAGCAGTTCGCCAAGATCGGGGTGAAGAACCACAAGCACTCGGTGAACAATCCGTACTCGCAGTTCCAGGACGAGTACACGCTCGAGGACGTGCTCAACGCGCCGATGGTGTTCGAGCCGCTCACGAAGCTGCAGTGCTGCCCGACCTCCGACGGCGCCGGCGCGGCGATCCTCGCCTCGGAGGACTTCGTCAAGCAGCACGGCCTGCAGGACAAGGCGGTCGAGATTCTCGGCATGGCAATGACGACCGACTTTCCCTCGACCTTCGAGGAGAAGAGCTGCATCAAGCTCGTGGGCGCGGACATGACGCGGGCGGCCGCGCAGAAGGTCTACGAGCAGAGCGGACTCGGCCCTGAGGACGTCGACGTGATCGAGCTGCACGACTGCTTCTCGTGCAACGAGCTGATCACGTACGAGGCGCTCGGACTGTGCGAGGAAGGAAAGGGTGGCGAGCTGATCGATTCGGGCGCCGTTACGTACGGTGGCAAGTGGGTGGTCAATCCCTCTGGTGGGCTGATTTCCAAGGGCCATCCGCTCGGAGCGACCGGTCTTGCGCAGTGCGCCGAACTCAACTGGCAGCTCCGCGGCGAGGCGGACAAGCGGCAGGTCGAGGGAGCCAAGGTTGCACTGCAGCACAACCTCGGCCTCGGCGGTGCGGCTGTCGTGACGATGTACCGCAAGGCGCAGCTCGCGGCCTGAGGGCGAACGAGCCCCGCCGATTGACGAGCGGGACGATTTGCCCGCCGCCGGAGGTGGCGCTCGAGTTCCCGCTGCTACGGCCACCGGGCCATAGCGGCAGGCCATAGCAAAGGCGGCCCGGCTGGGATGTTCCCGGCCGGGCCGCTTTTTCGTTCCCCTTTTTTGCAACGCGGCGGGCACAAAGCCGCCGAAGGTGCGGATTCCAGCGATGTAGCACGATGCGTCCGGCCCTGAGCGGAGACGGCCGACCGGGGACCGAAACGCGCCGGGGGTCGGTGCTCGAGCATGCGGCCGAGCGACTCGGTGGTACAGCGGTTCTTCCCTCCGCCGTGGTGATCGGATAAGCGAAAGGCGCGTTCCGGCCGCAGCGTTGGCTCGGCGCGAAGAAACCCGAGGAGCCACAGAACATGGAGTTCAATCTAGCTCAAGTATTCGAGGCGATTGCCCGAGGGGTCCCCGACCGCGAGTGCATCGTCTGGCGCGATCGCAGGCTGACCTACCAGCAGGTCGATGAGCGTACCAATCGCTTGGGGAACTATCTCTTGTCCTGCGGCCTCGGCGTGCGGGCCGAGCGCGACCAACTCGCCGGATGGGAGTCCGGTCAGGACCACGTCGCTCTCTACATGTACAACGGCAACGAGTACCTCGAGGGAATGCTCGGCTCCTACAAGGCGCGCCTGGCGCCGTTCAACGTGAACTACCGGTACGTCGAGGAAGAACTGATCTACCTACTACGCGACGCCCACGCCCGAGCGATCATTTACCATTCCTCGCTGGCACCGACGCTCGAGAAGGTCCGCGCCCAGCTTCCCGATCTCGAAGTGCTGGTTCAGGTGGCCGACGAGTCTGGTAACGCTCTTTTGGATGGCGCGATCGATTACGAACAGGCGCTCGCTCAGGCTTCGGCCGAGCGACCGGCAGTCGAGTGGTCGCCCGACGACCTGTACATCCTGTACACCGGCGGAACGACGGGGATGCCCAAGGGGGTCCTGTGGCGCCAGGCCGATATTTTCGTAGCCGCGCTTGGAGGCCAGGTCGTCCCACACAGCGGCCAGGAGTTCGAAGCGATCGAGCCGATCGTCGAGCGTGCGGTCCTCGGAGGATCGAATCTGCGGGTCATGCCGGTTGCGCCGTTCATGCACGGGGCGGCCCACTGGAGTGCGTTTCATACGTTCAACGCCGGCGGTACGGTTGTCTGCCCGGATGTCGTCCACCGGCTCGATGCGGGTGATGTGTGGCGGGTGGTCCAGCGCGAGCGCGTCCAAGGGATGCTGATCGTCGGAGACGCCTTCGCCGTACCCTTGCTCGAAGCGTACAAGGCGGGCGACTACGATGCTTCGTCGCTCATGTTTTTGATTACCGGTGGTGCGATCATGAACGAGGCGCTCAAGCGGCGCATGGTCGAGGCGATCCCGCACTTGGCGATCATCGACTCGGTCGGCTCGTCGGAGACGGGCAGCCAGGGGCAGCACGTCAGCAGCAATCAGGTCGGCGTCTCGACAGGCACGTTCATGGCGGCCGAGGGCAACGTCGTGATCAGCGAGGACATGAGGCGGATTCTCGAACCCGGTTCCGAGGAGGTCGGCTGGCTGGCGCGCGTGGGGCGTGTGCCTCTCGGCTACCTCGGCGACCGCGAGAAGACCGAGCGCACCTTTCCAGTGGTCGAAGGCCGGCGGTGTTCGGTTCCCGGAGACCGCGCGCGCATGCGCAGCGACAAGACGATCGAGCTGTTCGGACGGGACTCGGTGACGATCAACTCCGGCGGTGAGAAGATCTTCGCCGAGGAGGTCGAGCAGGCCATCAAGCAGCATCCCGGCGTCTACGACGCGGTGGTTGTCGGCCGGCCGAGCGAGCGATGGGGGCAGGAAGTCGTGGCGATCGTCAAGCTGCGAGAAAGTGAGCGCGCGACCGAGGAGGACCTCCTGGCCGAGGCGGCCAAGCACCTGGCCCGCTACAAACTGCCGAAGGCCTTCGTCTTCAAGGACGAGATCGTCCGCAGCCCGAGCGGCAAGGCCGACTACCGCTGGGCCAAGGCGCAGGTGACCTGAGCGAGGCCAGTCAGCCACCTTTGAGTGGGCGACCCGATTCAGTCGAGGCTACAAATACCAAGAGAGCCGCCGCTCTCCTTCATACTGATGCTCGTTTCGCACTCGGAATTCCGCATAGATGCGTGGTACGCGATGATATCGGCGCACCCATAGACAGTGCCGGCCATGGTGATACAACGCGACGGTACCGGATCGGCGAGGTTGCCCGTGATGACGCTATTGACGACTTTCCACGCCTTGCCCCAGACGCCACCCTGCTGGTTTCCAGTAATCGTACTGTCGAAGACGGCTCCTCGACCGTTGGCGAGAGTTGTCGCGCCCCATGCGTTCCCCGTAATCTGCGAGCGCCGGATCTTGACTCGCTTTCGTGCGAACACGCCAGCCCACCAGCCGCTGCCCGAGATTGCCGCGTCCTCGACCAAAACCGTGCGCTCAGCGGAAACACCCGCAAGGTTGTTGCCACCACCGATGACTTCTCCCCCTCTCAGCTGAACACGCTTGGCACTCACGCCGCTGTTCGAGCTATTACGCACGACGACGTTGTTGGCATAGAGTTTTCCGTAGGGTACCCAGACGCCGTCGTTGGTACTGCCGAGAATCTGTAGATCTGCCAATTCTACGAGCCGGCCCGTTCCACGAACCCCGTCGTATGCACCGGAGATGACACCATTTGTAATACGACAATTGCCCTGGCAGCCGACTCCGGCGAACGCGGGGTTTCCGCTGATCGTGTGACCAGCGAGGTCGAGCGACGCCTTGTGGGCTAGGATGACGGCTGCGGTAGTTGCGTTGGTGCAATCCAGGTCAGAGATCAAGACGGCGCTTCCCTCGACCCGCTGGCCGCAGAACGTTACTGTCTCGACTGCCCACGACGAACTTTCAATGGCCAGTGGCGACGAGAAAACGGCGGCGAGTAACAAGAAGATTCGGGCGAGGCGCGTTCGAACGAACATCTTTGCTCCCTCCTCTTGGCGTGCACGACGCACGCGGTGCCCTGATGCACGGCAACGTACAATATCGCGAGGCGACCTGTCAACGCTCTGGATTGGATCGTGACGAGAGGAATCGAGCGCACAGCGCGTCGCGACCAAAGGTCGCATGCACTCGGTCCTGCACGAAAGCGCAGCACCAGGTGATCTACGGGCCTCGAGCGACGGCCGCCTTCTTGTTGCCGTCCAGCGACAAAGGCTATGGCGGCAGCGCCATCGAGGTCGAGTCCCACGGCCTGCCAAGCCGGGCGATCCGATCGGATGCGCTCGGCGCTTGGGATGCTTCAACGGCCAAGACCGCCGGGCGAGCCCCGTGCGCCTACGATAAAAAGGGCTCCGCCGGTGCCTCCCAGCGAGCAAGTCGCCAGTGGCCGCTGCCCGAAGCCGAAAAAGGGCTATTGGCCGTAGAACGTCTCGGCGATCGCCTGCGTGTAAAAGAGCAG
>CAZQYE010000016.1:15193-19616 GCA_964597375.1 uncultured Myxococcales bacterium | reverse complement strand
AGCGTTCCCGCGAGTATTGCGTCGCCGGAGGAGTCGACGGTGACCGCGCGCCCGCTGCTGTCCCATCCTCCGGGGGCTCCCTGGAGTTCCTGGTGCCAGAGAGGGTTGCCCGTTGCGCCCGAGAGCTTCACTGTGCCCAAGGCGTACGGGACCTGTGCCAGTACGTTTCCGACCCCATCGACCGTCACCGACTCGGCTGACCCTCCAGCCTGGCTATAGCGCCACAGTTCGGTGCCGGTCGGGCCGGAGAACTTGACGACCGTGGCGACTGTGGCCGGTCTGCCATGAGGAACGTCTTCGGTGAGGTGCCCCGCGGCGATCACATTACCGAATGCGTCGATCGTGACCGTATTGGCTGCGTCCGCGAGAGGCAAGTTGCTCGCCGTCCCGTCGATCTCGCGGCGCCAGAGTTCGGCGCCGGTTGCGCCAGAGAGCTTGACGACCGTGAAGTCTTCTTGAGAGGTGGTGTTTTCAACCCGCCCCGCAGCGACCACGTCGCCCGAAGTGTCGATCGCGAGCGATAGCGCTCTGTCCAGGCCGTTTGCGGTGCCATTGATCTCTTGACGCCAGAGAACGGCGCCGGTAGCGCCGGAGAACTTCACGACCGTGAAGTCTCCTTGAGAGGTGGTGTTTTCAACCCACCCCGCAGCGACCACGTCGCCCGCGCCGTCGATCGCGACCGACCGTGCCTCGGCCGAGCCGTCGGCGGTTCCCGTGATCTCCTGGCGCCAAAGTTCCGCCCCGGTCGCACCCGAGAACTTCACCACGGTAAAATCGGTTGCCCAAGCGACGTTCTGAAGCTCTCCCGCGGCAACGACATCGCCCGAGGCGTCGACCGTTACCGCCCTCGCGCTATTGTTTTCTGGTTCGGCACCTCCAACGAGTTCCTGGCGCCACAGCTCGGCACCGGTCGTTCCCGATACCTTCGCAACGGTGAAGACGATCGGTCCAGTCACTTCGTCGATCTCCCCGGCGGCAACCACGTCTCCCGACCCATCGACGGCGACCGAGTAGACCGTGCCACCTGCGTTTGCCAAGTACCACCAGGCCGACGCCGACCCGGTAACACCGAGGCACAGGCAGAGCACAGCGAGCGCGGAAAAGCCGAAGCGCCAGCTGTCCATCCTGGTGCTGCCGACGCGTCGCGGAAATCTCCTCGTATAATGCGTCATCGACGTTTCCCTCCAGCGCGGTCCTCCCAACGGGCCCACGGGAGTTCTATACGACGGCGGACCGCCGCCTGTCCAGCCCCCATGTGGGTGCGCGTCGCGGACAGGCCAAACGTCCGGTGCGATTTTGACAAGCGAAATGTCCGCTTTGGTGATTCATGCTGCGTTTTCGAGGGGTTTGGATACTGGATGTTCCCGCTCGTTGGAGCACCCAAGATGCCGGGAGCCGTGCCATGCCGAAACGCTCCGGGCGAGATCACCGCGTCCGGCGATCGTTCGCCATGAGCATGGCCACCGCGCGCGACGTTGGAGAGTCAGCCCGCGTATACCCCGAGCAGCGGCCAATAAAAGCGTACGGCCAGGTTGAAGGCGCACCAGCCCAAGGCTCCCATCAGCAGGCCGGGCACGATCAGGTCGCGCAGGCGCAGGTAGCCCGAGGAGTACGCAATTGCGTTCGCCGGCGTGCCGATGGGGAATGCGAAGGCGAGCCCCGCTGGAACGGCAACGGCCGGAGCGATGGCTGCCAGGCTCATGCCGACCTCCCGTGCCAAGCCGAGCCCGATCGGCATCATCAGGGCGACCACCGCCGAGTTGCTCATGGCTTCGGTCAGCAGCCACGAGCTGAGTGACAGCGATGCACACACGCCCGCGGGCGAGGACGCCCACGCTCCAACCGTGCGCTCGGCGATCCAGCCGGCCGCGCCCGAGACGTCGAGTGCCTTCCCGAGACAGATCGCTCCCCCGTACATCAAGACGATGCCCCAGTTGACCGACTCCTCCACGTCCCGCCACGCTACCAGCCGCAGCGCGAACAGGGCGACGACCGCGATGATTGCCACATTGGCCAAGCCCAGGCGGTGGCCCAGACACACCCACGCAGCGACGGTCAGGAGCATGATTGCGCCGACGGCCTTTTCTTCGAATCGCGCGCGTCCGAGCTCGAAGACACGCTCTGCGAGAACGTCCTCGGCGGCGGCAACGTCGTCGATGTCGATGGGGAACCAGCGCTGCAAGAGCCAGTAGCCTACCGCCAGCAGGACAAGGACCACCGGCAGCGCGTGCAGCGACCACGAAAGAAACGTGAACGACGGCTCACCCGTGACCTGCTCGAGCACGCCGAGCGCAAGAGGAGCGCGACCGCCCCCGAGCAACGTGCCGACACCCCCGATCGTCGATCCCCACGCCATTGCCACGAATAGAGCTTTCCCGTAGTTGCTGCGGCCACGCCTGAGGGCCAACGCCGCGGCGATTTCGGCGACGATCGGGAAGTTCATCGCCGCTACCGCGTGCTCGCTCATCCACAGCGATAGGCAAGCATTGAGGAAGAATACGGCCGCCAGGAGCGCGCGCGGGCTATGGCCGAAGCGGCGCAGAACCAGAAGGCTCATCCGCGTCGATAGCCCCGACTTCATCAGGCAGGCGGCCAGAATGAAAGCCCCGAGGATGAAGAACAGCGCCGAGTTGCCGAACAGCGCGTAGGCCTCTTCGGATTCGAGGACGCCGGTGAGCGGCAGCAAAGCGATCGCGAGCAGGCTCGTGATCATCAAGGGCAGGACGTTGAGCGCCCAGAACGTGACGCACAGGGCGAAGACCGCCAGAGTTTGCTGACCCTGCGGTGTCAAGCCCTCCGGCGTGTCCATACGCGAGATCACGAAGTACGCCGTGACTCCCAGAAGCAGCCGCAGGATTCTGGTCGATCGCGAGAGCAGAACGATCCACAACGGCCGTGTGTCGACGACGACTTCCATGTTTAGCGTCGGGTGGCAGCCGTCGTGGGCCTCGAGCAGGGGTTACAAGTGCGACGCATCGAAGGAATCGCTCACGCGGCGGACACGCAGGCGCCTGCGCAGTGCCGCGAGAGAACGGACGGCGCGTGCGCCGAGTTTCGAGCGCAGCAGGCCGCTGGCCGCAACGTCCAACTTGGCAGCGTCGCCGGCGAAGAAGCGTGCTTCGATGGGGGTGATGGCGCCTCCGAGGTCGCGCAGGTATTGCAGGTTGATCCGAGCCTCACGTACTTTTTCGTAAAGGTACGCATAGAGCGGCTCGAGCTGGTCCGGCTCCGGCGCCGGGTGGTTCCGCAGTGGTGTTTCCTCGAGGGGACGGAACGGCGAGAGAACAGGGAGGACGCCGATCGACGTCAGATTGTCGATCGCCTGCCGGGTCGACTCGGCAGGCTCGAGCCCGACGATCAGGTCGCTCCACACGGCGCCGCTTGGAAAAATCCGTGCCGCTCGCGCGAGAGCCTGCACGTAACGCTCGCGACCGATCAGCTCGGAGCGACCTCGGCAAAACCTCTCCAGTGCCGCTGCGTCGAACACTTCGAGGCTGTAGCTGACGGCGTCGGCGCCGGCCGCGTACGTGCGATCGATCCAGCGATCGTCCCTCGGCGGATGCAGTTGGACCGCGATCAGCGTGTCGAAGTACTTTCGAACGGCCGCGATGTACGGCTCGAGGAATCGAAATCCTCCGTCTTCGGCTTCGTAATAGCCGGTGTTGAAATAGACGAAGTCGGCCGCTCCCTCGGCGAAAGCCGCGGAGACCACCTCGAGAACTTCGTCGACCGGCCGGGCCGAGCCGTCGCTGGCGCTGCCCCGGGCCAAGGTGCAGAACGCGCAGCCCAGACCACGAGCGGCCAGGCCACAGGCCGGTGCAGGATCGATCGAGATGAACCCTGCGTGGACGGTCCCAACCTGCCACATCGGGGTCCCCGCCCGGGTCGTCATGCGGTAAAAGCGCGGAGGGGTAGCGATTCGCACGGGCACCGGCGGTCCCTCGTCGCGAATCAACCGGGCACCGGCCTCGTCGGCGTCGAGCAGGAACGGAGAGCGCTCGCTCGCTCTGGTTCCGACGGGGCAACGGGCGACGATCCCCTCGGGCAGGACGATTTCGATATCGCGGCCGGCAAGGTCGCGCGCGCTTTGAAGCGGCGCGAGCAGCCCCTCGCGCGCAAGTCTCCGCGACAGCCGGACGCCGCGAACCAGCAGCTCGAGCTTGAGACGAACCGGATTGGGCCGAGTCGTCGCGCCGCCGGAGCGCGCCTCGCCACGCTCGGGAATGGGCTCCTGGGCGCGTGGTGCAAGGCCGGCGTCAGCCAAGGGATACCTCGCTGGGAGAAGCCGAGCCGGGCTCGGTCCAGCCGAGCGCCAGGGCCACCACGCTCGCGGCGGCGTCGCAGGCGGCGATTGCATGACGGATCGCCGCCGCGGGGTGGGCGGGTTCCTGCGCTTCGGGCTCGCCGGCTGCCGCAAGAGCAG
>CAZQYE010000016.1:0-15183 GCA_964597375.1 uncultured Myxococcales bacterium | reverse complement strand
GTACCAGACCACGGGGCACCGCTGCGGCAGCGTCTGCGCGGCGACCTCCCAGCCGGGGTCGGAAAGTACCAGGACGTCGGCCGCCTTTGCCTCTCGAGGCGAACAGACGCTGAGCCCCGTGGCTGCAAGGTAGCGGCGGGCCAGCTCCTCCCCGTCGGGATGGCCGCAGACACAGACCTTCGTCTCCATCAGGCGCTCTTGCCCCGCGGCGCCGATGCCGGGAATGATGATCTGACGCGCGTATCGGTCGATGTCCTGGTCGCTCAGCGGTGGCATGGTGCCTCTCGTGCCGGTTCCTGCGCGGCGGGGCCGCGCGGCGGGCTCATTCGATCACGTTCTTTTCGATGGGCTCGACCTTGACGCCTTGCTCGGCGATCCACTTCACGGCCCGTTCGATCTCGTCCTCGTCGCCCTCGAGTTCGAGCGCGACGATACCAATGTGGTCGGAAACCGAGGCGCCGCGGATGTTCGTGACGACGCGGAACTTGTGGCCGACGTGGTAGATGATCGGCTGTTTGATCTGTTCCTCGCTGTAGGTGAGGTAGAATCGATGGAGCGCCATGACTAGTTGCCTCCTAGCTCGCTACGCTTCCCCGGACGGCTTCATTCGGTCCGATCCGGTCTGCCCGCGTGGACGTTTTTTCCGGGTACACGTACGTCATTTCGTCTCAATGATGTAGCAGCGGCAGGTTCTTCCATCCGGCCCACAGGTTGGTCGACAAGTATCGATCGCCGAAGTCGCAGAAAATCGTCACCACGCAGCCGCGCTCGATGCGCGAGGCGACCTCGAGCGCACCGACCATCGCCGCGCCGCTCGACTGTCCGACCAAGAGGCCGTCCTCGCGCGCCAGCCGATAGACCATGTCGTAGGCGGCCTCGGTCGACACGCCGATCTTGTCGTCGAGCTCCTCTTCGTGGTAGATGCCCGGGACGATCGAGCTCGCCATGTGCTTGAGACCCTCGATGCCGTGGAACGCATCGTCGGGCTCGACGGCGATCACCTGTACGTTCGGGTTGCGCGACTTCAGGTACCGGCCGGTTCCCATGATCGTGCCGCCGGTCCCGATCGACGCGACGAAGTGCGTGACCCGCCCGCCGCTCTGCTCCCAGATCTCCGGGCCGGTCGTCAGAAAGTGCGCCTCGGGATTGGCCTCGTTGAAGTACTGGTCCGGTTTGAAGTAGCGCTCCCGGTCGGACTCGTAGATCTCGCGGCACAGCAGCAACGCTCCGTCGGATCCCTCGAGCCCGCTCGAGTAGACCGGTTCGGCTCCGTACGCTGCGAGAATGCGCTTGCGCTCGGTCGACACGTTCTCGGGCATCACCAGCTTGACCGGGTAGCCGAGGGCCGCGCCGATCATCGCCAGAGCGATCCCCGTATTGCCCGAGGTCGAGTCGATGATCGTCTTGCCGGGCGCCAGCGCCCCCGATTCCAGGCCGCGGCGGATCATGTTCCACGCCGGCCGGTCCTTGACCGAGCCGGCCGGATTGAACCCTTCGAGCTTGGCGAAAATCTCGACGTCCGGCGAGACGACGTCACGGCCGACCCGGCGAATGCGCACCATCGGCGTGTTGCCGACCAAGTCGACGATCTTGGGGTAGGAACGCCCGTTCCACCCCAGTGGAGCCGAGGTGCCCTGCATGCGCGGCGTTCTCCCGGACCTCAGCAGCCGCCGGCGATGGCCGGAACGATGGAAATCTCGTCTCCGTCCTTGACCGCCGAGTCGAGGTTCTCGAGGAAGCGGATGTCGTCGCCGTTGAGGTACAGGTTGACGAAGCGCCGTACCGAGCCGTTGTCCTCGCAAATCCGCGCTCGGATGCCCGGATGCTTGCGCTCGAGGTCCTCGAGAACCGCTGCCACCGAGTCGCCTTCGACTTCCACCGATTCCTGCCCGCCGGTGAACTTCCTCAGCGGGGTGGGAATGCGAACTTGAACTGCCATTTCTTTCTCCTTCTTCGTTTCTCGCTTGTCGCTCGCCGTCAGCTTACCGCGTCTTCGCTTCGCGGGGGCTTGCGCCGCCGGGCAACCCAGCGGTTTCCGTGTTGCGGGCGCCCCCGCTTCCTCGACACCGCTGCGGCTGCCGCGAACGGGTCGTTGCGGCTTGCCGCGGGGGCCGTTCCCGGCGCGCCAAGATCGCCCGGGTGCTTGGACATCGCCTGATCAGCCCGATGCGACCTCCGCTTGTTTGTCGCCGCAGAGCCGACGGTACAGTGCGTCGAACTCGTCGAGCTTTGCGCCGATGCGCTGCGGTTCACCAACCGATGCCATTACCGCTTCGAGCGTCTTGTAGCCGTTGCCGGTGACGCTGATCACGATCGACTCGTCGCGCGGAATCCGGCCTTGCTCGATCAGTTTCTTGGTGACCGCCACCGTGGTTCCACCGGCGGGCTCGGTGAAGATCCCCTCGGTCTCGGCCAGCAGCTTGATTCCGGCGACGATTTCCTCGTCGGTGGCCGCCTCGCCCCAACCACCGGATGCACGGACGGCCTTCAGTACGTAGTAGCCGTCGGCCGGGTTGCCGATGGCGATCGACTTCGCGATCGTGTCGGGCTTCACGGGTTCGATCAAGTCGCTCTCCCGGTGCAGAGCGTGCACCACCGGCGCGCAACCGGCGGCTTGAGCCGTGTAGATCTTCCACGGCGTCTCCTTCACGAGTCCCACACGAATGAGCTCCTCGAACGACTTGGCGACCTTCGGCAGAATCGTTCCGCCGGCCGTCGGAACGACGATGTGCCGCGGCAGCTTCCAGCCGAGCTGCTCGGCGACCTCGAAGCCGTAGGTTTTCGCTCCCTCGGTATAGAAGGGGCGGAGGTTGATGTTGACGAACGCCCAGCGGTACTTGTCGGCGATCTCCGTGCACAGCCGGTTCACGTCGTCGTAGTTTCCCGAGATGGCTACCGTCGTCGGGTTGTAGATCGCCGAGCCGATGACCTTGCCGCGCTCGAGATTGTCCGGGATGAAAATGAAGCACCGCATTCCCGCGCGGGCGGCGTGGGCGGAAACCGAGTTCGCGAGGTTCCCCGTCGACGCACACGAGACCGTTTCGAAGCCGAACTCGATCGCCTTGCTGATCGCGACGGACACGACCCGGTCCTTGTAGGAGAACGTTGGGTGGTTGACCGCGTCGTCCTTGACGTACAGCTCGCGTACGCCGAGTGCCTCGGCCAGGCGATCGGCTTTGACCAGGGGCGTGAAGCCCGAATGCAAGCCGATTTTCGGTTCTCCCTCGACCGGGAGCAGCTCTTGGTAACGCCACAGGTTGCGCGGCCGGCCTTCGATCTTTCGCCGTGTCACGGCCGAAGCGATCGCATCGTAGTCGTAGTGGACTTCGAGCGGCCCGAAACAAAACTCGCAGACGTGATTGGGGCCCAGCTCGTAGGCCTCGCCGCATTCACGGCACTTCAGTCCGGTTACGAATGACATGTCTGCCTCCTTGCAGCTACTGCATCGGCGACCCCGGCGCCGCAGCAGCGGCAGTCGGGTCGCCTGGAAAACTCGATCGTGCGCCAGCGCGGTCCGCGCACTTCGTAAAGGATCATCGTTCCCGGCCGCCAAGCGGGGGAGCGGGTGAGGGCGGCGAGGGCCGCCGCAGCCTCGAGCGAACCGATCACGCCCGCTACCGGAGCGAGAATTCCTGCCTCATCGCAGCCCTGCGGAAACTGCTCGCCGCCTGCCGGCGCAGGCAGGGCGCATTCGAGACAGGCCGACACGCCCGGCTCGATCGCCATCGTCTGGCCGCCCGTACGGGCCACGCCGGCGTATGCCAAGGGGCGGCCGACGCGGACCGCCGTCTCGTTGAGTAACAGCTTCGTCGCCGGGTCGTCCGTCGCGTCGATGACGAAGTCGTGCGCGGCGACGATCGCTTCGGCGTTCGACGAATCGATGCGTGTGACCGAGCCGGCGACTCGAGTGGGCGATTGCAGCCGAGAAAGAGCCGCCACCGCGGCCTCGACCTTGGGACGGCCGATGTCGCGCTGGCCGAACAGGACCTGTCGTTGCAGATTGGACAGCTCGACGACGTCCGGGTCGACGAGTGTCAGGTGTCCAACGCCCGCACGCACGAGTCCGAGCGCCGCCGGACACCCGAGCGCGCCCATTCCGGCGACGAGAACCCGTGCCTGTGCAAGCGAGGAAGCCGAACTGCCTAAATTCCGGTACAAAAAAACCTCTTCCGAGATAAGCAAGGAAGAGGCGATCAGCGCGTTCCCTGCCTTATCTCTCGCCCTGATGTCTTTCGGGCGTAGGATTTAGCACCAGCACCCGCCAGGGGCGGGCCGGTTGCTGTGGCTTCACAGGGCCTATTCCCTCCACCACTCTCAATAAGGCGCAAATCAAGGTAACCAATAGCCGCCTGCGAGTCAACGGCATACACGACCCCGCGACGCCTTTTGGTGGTTTCCGACTACTTTCATGCGGCGACTTTCCTGGGCGGGGCGCTGCCGCTACATAGGATACTTTCATGGCTGGTCGCCACATTCCTCTCTCGGGGGCCTTCAATTTTCGCGACCTCGGCGGGTACCGGGGGGCGGGCGGACGCCGGGTTGCGGACGGCTTGGTGTACCGAGCCGACGCTCTGCACCGGCTGAGCGACGCGGACATTGCCGCTCTCGAGCGGCTCGGGATTACACGGGTCTTCGACCTGCGCAGCCCCGTCGAACTCGAGAAGGACGGAATCGGGGCCTTCGAACGGGCGGGCGGGCGCCACCGTCACCTGCCGCTCGTCTCGATCACACTCAGTCCGTTCGACCCGACGATCGACTGGAAAAGCATCAACCTACTCGACCGTTATCTGGAAATGCTCGACGAAGGCCGCGATGTGATCCGGACGATCCTCGAGGAGATATCCCAGCCCGACTGCGGCCCGGTGGTCTTTCATTGTAGTGGCGGCAAGGATCGTACCGGGGTCGTGGCTGCGGTCATCCTCCGAACGCTCGGTGTTGCCGACGACGATATCGTCGCCGATTACGCCCGTTCGGAAGGGTATTTGCGCGAGATCATCGACCGCTACCGCGACGAACTCGAGCAGCTCGGCATCGATCGCGAGGCGATCGAATACCTCACGTCGAGCTCCCCGGCGCGAATGAAGCACACGCTCGCCGAATGGGACCGGCGCTGGGGCTCGACCGAAGAGTATCTCGATTGGATCGGCTTCGATGCGCGGCGCCGGGAGGCCCTGCGTTCGCGCTTGCTCGTGGACTGAACGCCTCCTACTCGAGGGAGCGACCCAACGCCACGAGAGCGCGGCTTACGCCCACGGCTGCCGGCGAATCGCCCGGCCGCATGGGCGGGGAGACTTTGCTGCAAGGCAGGCTGGCTGCGCCGATGCGCCTCATCCCTATGTCCGGCCTCCCGCACGCACGCCGGGCCGCCGGCCATCCGTCACTGAGGCCGGAATACGCCGCTCAGCCCGCCAAGCCGTTGAGGCGCTCGCGAGCCGTGCGCGCCGCTCCCGTCTCGGGGTACTTGTCGAGAATGAACTGGTAACGGGCGCGCGCTGCTTCCTTCTTGCCCGAGCGGGCGTAGTAGTCGCCGACGAACAATTCGTGATCGGCCAGGTGCTCCTTGACCTGGGAGAGGCGGAACGCCGCGAGCCGGCCGTAGAGCGTATCGCCGTAGCGGGACACGACCCGCTCGAACTGGCGTAGCGCGTTCTCGGCCGCCGATTTGTCTCGATCGCGGGCCCGCATCTGGTCGAGCCAGCACATTCCGATCGTGTATTCGACGAACGGCAGCCGCGAGCTCGTGGGATGCAACCGCTCGAAGTCGTTGAACGCCGAGATGGCGCGCTCGTACTTGCCGTCGAGGTAGTAAGCGTGCGCGACGCGCAAGCGGGCGATCTCCGCGACGTCGGAGAACGGATACTGCTCGAGCAACTCGTCATAGAGCCCGCTGGCCGTGAAGAAGTTGCGGGCTTCGAACTCGGCGTTCGCTTCTTCGAACAAGCTGTGCTCGTCGCGCGGCGGCGGCGCCGAGCAGGCAACCAGAGAGACGGCCAGCACCAACGCGACTCCCGCGTGCCAGCCTGCCCGAGAGAACACCCGGGCAAGGGCGAGCCCATGTGCGACGATCATCCAACAAGCCTAGCGGGGATCGGCGCCGAGCGCCACGAACGCGGCTTGACCGCAGCCGGGTGCTCGCGTAAGCCCGAACCTGGCGATGAGCGCGGAGCGGCTTCACTTCGTCGTCGGCAAGGGGGGCGTCGGCAAATCGACGGTGTCGGCGGCACTGGCGCTGGCGTGCGCCCGTCGCGGGAAGCGGGTCCTTGCCGTCGAGCTGGGCGGCCCGGGCGGTCTGGCCCGCTTGTTCGGGAAAGTCGCCGACGCGCCCGGTGAGTTCGTTCGTGTCGAGCACCGCCTGTCGATCGGCTACGTCGACGGCCAGTCGGCGCTTGCCGAGTATCTCGAGCTGATCATTCCCATCCGCCGCCTGCTCGCCACCGTGTTCTCGAGCAGGATCTACAAGAACTTCGTCGCTGCGGCCCCCGGTCTCAAGGAGCTCATGACGATCGGCAAGATCTGGTACGAGTTCCATCGCACACACGACGACGGCAGGCCGGTGTGGGACGTCATCGTCGTCGATGCAGGTGCCTCCGGACACAGTCTCCAGTACCTGCACATGCCTGCGGCGGCGGCCAGGACGTTTCGCAGTGGTCTCGTGCACCGCGAGTCCGAGCGCGTTGCCGCATTGCTCGGTGATCCGGGGACGACCCGAATTCACGTCGTCGCGCTGGCCGAGGACATGCCGCTCACCGAGGCCCGTCAGATTCTCGAGCGGCTCGATGGCGACCTGCGCCTTCCGGTGGGCGGCGTCATCGTCAATCGCTGGCGGGGCGAGCCGCCGAGCGGCGTCGAGCAGGCGCTTGCACGGCTCGACGAGTGCTGCCGGGAGCGGCTGAAATACGAGGGTCGTGGTCAGAAAAGCGCCTCCGAAGCTCGACGTGCCAGGGGCGAGACCTCCCGTTCCATCCAAAACGTCGAGGGGCAGGTAGTGGACGCCGGCCGGGAAGGCACCGCTTCAAGTTGCGGGCGGCCGCAGGCCGCGGTCGACCGCGGGCATGCTGAGGAGGGCGCTGCGGACGAGCTTCGCATTGGCGCGGGGGTCGCGACGGCCGCACGCCGGGAGCTTGCATGGGCCGAGCTACAGCACCGCTGTCTCGATCGGTTCCGCCGCCGGACGGGTGTCGAGCCCCTGCTCCTGCCGTTGCTGGTGACCGAAGAGTTCGGTATCGGCGAGGTCGAGCGTCTCGCCCGAGAGCTGGCGCCCCTTGTCCGGAGGACGGCCCGATGAGCCTCGCCGGCATCCTCAGCGCGCACCGGGTGATCGTTTGCGTCGGTAGCGGTGGGGTCGGCAAGACCACCACCGCGGCTGCGCTGGCGCTCAAAGGTGCGCTCGAGGGCAGGCGGGCGATGGTCTTGACGATCGACCCAGCCAAGCGCCTCGCTCAATCCCTCGGACTGGAAACGTTACGCAGCGGAGGGGAAGAGATCGATCGCGAGCTGCTCGAGCGCGCGGGCCTGGTGGTGCCGGGAACCCTCAGCGCCGGCGTGCTCGAGCAACAAAGCGCTTGGGACGAGTTCATCGACCGGCACGCGCCGAGCGCCGAAATCCGCGACGCGATCCTGTCCAACGAATTCTACCGGCACCTGTCGAGCTCGTTCGCCGGGTCGGCCGAGTACATGGCGATCGAGGAACTCTGCCGCATCCACGAGAGCGGCGAGTACGACCTGATCGTTCTCGACACTCCGCCGACGGGCCACGCGCTCGATTTTCTCGAAGCCCCGCAGCGGCTCGAGAACTTCCTCGACCGAAGTGTCGTGGGGTGGTTCGTGCGCCCCTATGCTGCGGTCGGCTGGAGTGCCTGGAAGACGACGAGCCGGAGCGTGCGCTTTCTGTTCCAGCGCATCGAGCAAGCGACTGGAATCGAATCGCTGCGGCAGATCTCCGACTTCTTCGTTGCCATGGAGCGGCTTTTCGACGGCATCAACGAGCGCGGGCGCAAGGTCCGTGCTCTGTTGAGAAGTGAAGCGACGGCGTTCGTTCTGGTTGCCGGCCCCGAGGAACAGGTGTTGGGGGAAAGCGACGTTCTAACGACGAAGATGCACGAGCTGGGCATGCCGCTCAAAGGCGTCGTGATGAACCGCGTCCACCCGATGCCCGAGGGTGGGGAGGCCGAGCCCGAACGGGACCGAGTCCTCGCCGTGATCGAGCGGTTGTGCGGGCCGGAGATCGACGCGCGCGCCGCCGGGTGGCTGGCCGGAGTCTACGAGGATGCCTGCCGGATCGCGAGGGCCGAAGAGATCCGGCGCGAAGCGTTCGAGGCGGGACTCGACAGCGACGTGGCGACGGTCACCGTTCCCGAATTCGAGGCCGACGTGCACGATCTCCGCTCTTTGGCCGAGGTCGCGCGGCGTTTGACCGAGTGATCCACTTGCGCCGCATGACACCGGGCTGCGCGGTGCGGGTGCCGGGCACGGCGTTGTACGACCGGTTTCGCCGCAGTCGATCGTGCCTCGCCGCGAACTGGACGCGTTGCGCTGGAACGGCGGAGCGGCGGTGACATGCGCATGCGGCATCCGATGCGCGCCGCGGTCGGTCACACGTGGCGTTCGCGTGGGCTCGGACTGATCGTGTCGGGTGAGCCGGCTCAGGCGGCTTCGAGCGAGCCCCAGGCACCACACGCTGGGCAGCGTGGCTGCCAGGTGCTGCTCGGTGCCCCGCAGGATCCGCACCGCGGTCGCGGGACGTCGAGACGAGCTTCTTCGATCGCCCGCCGGGCCTCGCGTTGAGCCAAGTCGACGTGCTCGCGGCGCTCTTCGAGCAGAGCACGAAGCGCTGCGATGGTCGCTCGATCCACCGATGCGTCGATCCCGTCGAGAATCTTGTCGGCGTCGGCGAGCTTGCCTGCGTCGAGCAACACGCGGGCGGCGCGCAGCTTGAGAGCGACGTTGTCGGGGTGGCGGGCGAGCAGCTTGGAGTAGAACTTGATCAGCCGGGGTTTGAAGTCGGTACCGGCGAGCCGCTCGAGGGTCTCGAGAATGCCGGTGCGAGGGCGACGGCGTGCAGCCCGCTCGAGCAATCGGATGGCCTTGCGCGTCTCGCCCGCCTCGGCGAGCGCCTCAGCGCGCGCGCAGATCGCCGGGACGAAGTCGGGATCCTCGCGACTGATTCGCTGGAGAGCCGCGCCGCGTCCGTTCCCGTTGAGCTGCAGCGCTGCTTCGAAGCGGGCTCCGAGAAGGCGGTTGCGCTCGCGCGGATCGTCCGGCCGCAGCTCGACGAGGCGCTGTTGGATCTCGGTGGCCCGCTGCCACTGGCCGCGCGCGAACAGCAAATCTCTCAGCATTTCCAGAAGAACGATGCTCGACGGATACACGGAGACGGCTCGCTCGAGGGCTGCGACGGCACCGTCCTCGTCGCCTTCGGCGACGAGGACCCGTGCCAGCCCGTGCAGCAGCAGGGGATTGTTTCCGAAGTCCTTCTGACCCTCTTCGAGCGCCCGGCGGGCACCGGCGGTGTCTCCCGCCTGCAAGAACGTTTCCGCGTAGTCGACGACATCGCTGACGTCGGGCGGTTTGGTTTGCGTGGCCTTGGTCAGCGCCGAACGAGCGCGCTCGTAGTCGCCGGCGAGCAGCAGGGCGCGCGCGGTCGTCTTGTACTCGGCCGTGCGCTCCGCGTGACGGAGCTCACGTTGGACCCTCCATTCACGTAACGCATGACGTCCTTCGCGCAGAAGCGCGAATATGAAAGACAAACTCGCTCCAACGAGCGCGGCGGCGAGCATCAGCACGCCGAGGGGCAGATTCCACTCGGTGCCGGGTAGCAAGTGGAAAGCTGCGGGCTGGGCGTTGAGGTAGACGACCGAGGCGACGGCCGCGACGAGGACGATGAAGACGACGAACAGGACGAGACGACGGATCATGACGCTTATACCGGCGCCGTTTCTATGACAGACCCCGACTCGTAGGTCCAGCGTGGAGCCTGGAGCCAGAGCCGTTCGAGGTCGAAAACACGCCGGACTCCCTCCTGGAAGACGTGTACCACGACGTCACCGAAATCGAGAAGCGCCCAGCGGCCTCGCTCGACGCCTTCGGTCGCCAGCGGCACCACGCCCTCGGCCTTGAGCTCCTGGGTGACGTGGTCGCAGATCGCGCGCACCTGAATGTCCGAGCGTCCCGAGCAGATCACGAAAAAGTCGGTAACCGACGAGAGTTCCCGCAGGTCGAGAATCACGATGTCCGCCGATTTCTTGTCCGAACTGAGCGCTGCGGCTCGCTGCGCCAGCTGGAATGGGGTGGCGAACGGTGATCGAGGGTCAGCTGAGGCTCGTTCCATAGAGGCCGTGTTCGGCGATGTAGCGCGCGACGGTCGGGCCGGTCAGCTCGTCGACCGGAAGGCCGCGCCGCAGTCGGTCGCGGATCTCCGTCGCGGATACTTCGATACCATTGATCGGGTGATAGACCAGCCGGTGGCCGCTCTGGTGGACGTACGCGCCGATGGCCGGATCATAGCAACACGCGGGCCTTGCAGCAATGGGCGGCTCGGGCGCAGGTTCGGCCGGCTCACCCGGACGAGTGGTGACGATGAGGTGGGCCAGCTCGAGCAGGCACTCCGGCCGTGACCACGCGTCGACCTCGCGGTAGGCGTCGATCCCTACGACGAGGTAGAGCTCCGCGCTGGGGTGCTCCTTGGCGAGGGTGCTCAGGGTGTCGACCGTGTACGAGGGACCGGGCCGGCGTACCTCGAGGTCGCAAGCCTCCAGCCGAGGCTCGCTTTGCGCGGCGAGTCGGAGCATCGCCATCCGGTGTTCGACCGGTGCCGGGATCGCATCGCTCTTGTGCGGCGGGCGTGCCGAAAGAACCAGCAGGACGCGATCGAGGGCAAACGCGTTGGCGACCTCGACGGCGCTGGCGATGTGGCCCCGGTGCACCGGGTCGAACGTACCGCCTAGGATGCCGATCCGCCGGCTCATCTCACTCGCAACGGTCGCGAGGAACGGCTGCAGCTCGCCGCGGGCTCGCCGGCCGCATCAGCGAATCGTACCATCACCGTGGATGACGTACTTGTACGTCGTCAGTTCGCGCAAACCCATGGGGCCGCGCGCGTGGATCCGGTTCGTGGAGATCCCGACCTCGGCGCCGAAACCGAACTCGAATCCGTCGGTGAATCGCGTCGAAGCGTTGGCGTAGACGACTGCCGAGTCGACTTGCTCGAGAAACCTCCGCTGGTGTTCCTCGTCGGCGCTCACGATTGCATCGGAATGGCCCGAACCGTAGCGGTTGATGAACGAGATCGCCTCGTCGATCGAGTCGACGACCTTTACCGCCAGAATGAGGTCGAGGTATTCGGTACTCCAGTCTTCTTCGCTCGCCTCGCGGGCACCGTCGAGCAGAGGGAGCGACCGGGGGCACGCCCGGAGCTCGACGCCGGCTTCGCGCAGGCGCGCTCCAATGTCGGGAAGGAAGCGCGCGGCGACGCCCTCGTGGACGAGAAGGTTTTCGATCGCGTTGCAGACCCCGGGCCGTTGCACCTTCGCATTCATCACGATGGCCGCGGCCATCTCCAAGTCGGCACGGTCGTCGACGTAGACGCTGCACACGCCCTCGTAGTGCTTGATGACCGGTACCGTCGAGTGCTCCGCGATTGCACGGACGAGTCCCGGACCACCACGCGGAATGATCACGTCGATCGAGCCATCCTGACTCAGCAGGGCGGTGGTCGTGGCCCGGTCGGTGCTGCGAACCAGCTGCATCGCGCCGGCGGGAATACCGGCTTCGGCGAACGCGCTTTCGAGGACATCGGCGATCGCCCGGTTCGTGTGAATCGCTTCCTTGCCGCCTTTGAGGATGACCGCGTTGCCCGACTTGATGCACAGAGCGGCGACGTCCGCGGTGACGTTCGGCCGTGACTCGTAGATCACCGCGATGACACCGATGGGGATCGGAACCTTTTGAATGCGCAGTCCCGAGGGCACGGTCCATTCCTCGAGGACGCCCGCCAGCGGGTCGGCCAGAGAAGCAACGGTGTCGAGACCGGCCGCCATTGCCTCGACGCGTTCGGGCGTCAGCGTCAAGCGGTCGATGAGAGCCGAGGTCAGGCCCGCTTTGCGACCGGCTTCGAGATCGATCCGGTTTGCTTCAGCCAACCGGTCGCCGGCGGCCCTCAGCCGGGAAGCACCCAGACGTAAGGCGCCCGAGCGCACTTCGTCGCTGGTCGAGGCCAGGCGGCGCGCGGCGGTGCGCGCCTTGTTGCAGAGCGTAGCTATTTCTTCTTGGTCGGTCTTCGTCACGATTCTTCTTCCTCTCGTGTGTCGCGCTTCAGGTGAGAGAGAACCACGAGGTCGTCGCGGTGGATCACTTCGTCGGAGATCCGGTAGCCCAAGATCTCGGCGATCCGAGAACTTTGGGCGCCTTTGATCCGCGCGCAGGCGGTTGCATCGTAGGCCACGAGGCCGCGTGCAACTTCCCGTCCGTCTTCGTCGACGCAGCAGACGCAGTCTCCCGCATCGAACGTGCCGTCGACACCGACGATGCCCGACGGCAACAGACTGCTGCCACGCTCGCACACGGCGGCCACCGCGCCGTGGTCGAGTACCAGCGTGCCGCGCCGGGCCATGCCGTATGCAATCCAGTGCTTGCGACTGGAAAGCGGCGTCCGAGATGCATGAATCAGCGTTCCTACGCTCGACTCGGGATCGAGCGCCGCGGGCAGGACTCCGGCGAGGCGGCCGTTGGCGATGATCGTTGGAATCCCTCGCCGGGCCGCGCTGCGTGCCGCCCGCAACTTGCTGGCGATTCCTCCGGTGCCGTGGTCGCCGGGCCGATCGCTGGCGCGGGCGATCGCCGTATCGACGTCGTCGAGAACGGGCACGAGCTCGGCGGTTCCACGCCTGGGATCGTCGCTCATGTAGCCGTCGACGTCGGTGAGGATGACGAGAAGATCCGCGGCGACCAATCCGGCCACGAGCGCGGACAGCCGGTCGTTGTCGCCGAACTTCAGCTCGTCGATGGCGACCGAGTCGTTCTCGTTGACCACTGGAATGATTCGGTGATCGAGCAGGCGCTCGAACGTGTGCCGTGCATTCAAGTAGCGCGACCGGTCCTCTACGTCGGCCGCGGTCAAGAGCACCTGCCCCACGTGCTTGCCGAACGAGGAGAAGAACTCTTCGTACAGCATCATCAGGCGGATCTGGCCGATCGCAGCGGCGGCCTGCTGCTCGGGAATGGCGTCTGGAATGCGCGAGAGGCCCAGCCGCGCCAGTCCGGCTGCGCGCGCTCCCGAGGAGACGACCACGATGTCGAGCCCGTTTTCGTGCAGGCGGGCGAGCTCACCGACCAGGCGGCCGACGTTGTCGCGGTCGACGCCGTCGGCGGTCGTGACCACTCGACTTCCGAGCTTGACCACCACCCGCCGAACGCGTGCCAACACGGTTCTCTTGTAGTCCTTGTGCATGCCGGCGGATCAGACTCCTCGTTCCCGCTCGATGGCCGCGTGCACGGCCGCCATCAGTTCGGAACAGCCCATCCCGGTGACTGCGGAAATCGGGCGCGCTTCGATGTTGCGCCGGGCAAAGGCCGTTCGCAACGCCTCGATCTCCGGATCACCGACGAGATCGGCCTTCGACAGCGCCACGACGAACGGGCGCGTGACCAGCTCGCTGGCGTATTCGGCAAGCTCGCGGCGGACCAAGTCGAACGCTTCGATCGCCGCCTGTGGCGACCCGCAGCTCGAGTCGACCAAATGCACCAGGACGGACGTGCGGCGAATGTGCCGGAGGAACCGGTCTCCGAGCCCGCGCCCGGCGTGGGCTCCCTCGATGAGGCCGGGAATGTCGGCGAGCACGAACGTGCGCGCGACGTCGAGCTCGACCACTCCGAGCACGGGTTCGGTCGTGGTAAACGGATAGTCTGCGACTTTCGGTTGCGCCGAACTGACCCGCGCAAGCAGGCTCGACTTGCCGGCGTTGGGCAGGCCGACGAGCCCGGCGTCGGCGAGCAGCCGCAACTCGAGGACGAGCTCCCGTACTTCGCCGGGCCGGCCGGGATCGGCCCGGCGCGGGGCCTGGTTCGTCGGCGTAGCAAAGCGCGCGTTGCCGCGGCCTCCGGCGCCACCCCGCGCGAGCACCACGGTCTGCCCGTGCTCGGTAAGATCGGCGAGAACGGTTCCGCTGTCCGCTTCCGTGATGACCGTACCGACGGGAACGGTGATCCGCAGCGACGCGCCGGCGGCCCCGTGCTTGCATTTTCCCGATCCATCATGGCCGCGCTCGGCGCGTAGCAAGCGCCGGTGGCGGAAGGCCGCGAGTGTGTTCACGCCGCGATCGGCCACCGCGATCACGTCGCCGCCGCGGCCACCGTCACCTCCCGCCGGGCCTCCCCGCGGGCGATACTTTTCTCGGAGAAAGGCGACGCAGCCGCTCCCGCCGTCGCCAGCAGCGACACGGATGCGGGCTTCGTCGAGGAACTTCACACGCTCGAGGCGACTTCTCAGTCGGGGTGGACCGACACCCGCCGGCGGCGGCGATCGAGAGGCTCGTAGGAAACCACGCCGTCGATGAGCGCGAACAGCGTGTAGTCACGACCCATGCCGACGCCCTCGCCGGGGTGGATGCGGGTTCCGAGCTGGCGCACGAGGATGTTGCCTGCCTTGACCTTTTGCCCGGCGAAGACCTTCACACCGCGTCGCTTTCCGGCCGTATCGCGACCGTTTCTACTGCTGCCTTGACCTTTCTTGTGCGCCATCGTTTCCGCCCGTTTCCAGTCAGTGAATCTCGGTCACGCGGACGGTGGTCTCCCACTGCCGGTGTCCTTGGCGCCGGCGATAATTCTTGCGCCGCTTCTTCTTGTAGACGAGGATTCGCGGTCCCCGGTCCTGGCGCACGATCACGCCCTCGACACGGGCCCCCTCGATCAGCGGCTTGCCGACCTCGATCTTGCCGCCGTCGCCACGCAAAAGGACTTCCGCGAACTCGACCCGATCACCCGGATTCCCGTCGAGTTTCTCGACCGTCAGCGTGGTGCCCGGCTCCACTCGGTACTGTTTGCCGCCCGTCTTGATCACTGCGTAGGACATCGCCAGCTCCAACCCGAATCGGCGAAGTTTCGCCCGGCTGGAGGTCGAAGTCAACCATCGAGCCTCCTTGCCCGCCTCTTCCCGCCGTGACACATTCGGCCGCGGCGCACCAATCGATG
>CAZQYE010000015.1:1428-19627 GCA_964597375.1 uncultured Myxococcales bacterium | reverse complement strand
GCGCATTCCAGAGGCCGCCAGCGGCGGAATCATCTTGCGATAAAGATACGACCACGAGGGTTCTCCGTGCAGCAGCAGGACGGGCTGCCCGCCGCGCGGTCCTTCGTCGACGTAGTGCATGCGCAGAGCGTCGCCGTCGCCGCTTCGCACCTCGACGTAGTTGGGAGCAAACGGGTATCCCGGCAGGTTCTCGAATCGTTCGTCGGGCGTTCTGAGTACTTCCATCCGGCTGTTTTGCATAAAACCGCCGGCAATCACGAATGCCCGTGTTCGAACCTGCTCCAGTCCGCCAGTGCAGGCGCCACCGGCGGCGCCCCCCGCACGAGGGTCGCTTGCTCTGCCGCAACCGGATCGGCTCACACGAGGCTCAGTGGCTGTTGCTTCGGAACGGCCCGGCGCGGCGCTAAGCATCCCAATCGGACGGCCCGAGCCAACCGACCGGACCTGAGCGCACCGATCGACAGTACCGCCACCAAACAACGTGGCGGTCCGGGGATGGCGTCTCATCCCCGCTCCTCGACCTGCGGCGTCAACCGATGGCTGGCCCTGCGGTGCGTCAATCGCGATTCTGCTTGCCCACCGGCCGAAATCGGATCGAACTGGGTTCGGGCTGTGTCCGGCCGGCGCGGGCGCCCCTTGGATCAGAGCCAAGGGTGCTTACAATCGTTTTTGCAACGAAGCTCGACGTACCCGGCCGCCGCTCGGCCGGAGGAGCGGCGGCCTTGCACCGAAGGAGGCATGCCGATGAAGAAACGTCGAGGACTCGCCAGCCGGGGCGTCACCGTTCCCGGCCCCGAACGCCGCGGTACCCGTAAAGACAAGACCCCACCGAGCACGAAAACCCGCAGGCTCAAGGACCCGACAGTCTGCGATCGCTGCGGAGCAATCTACACGCGCAAGACGTGGCGCTTCGATCACCCCGTCACGAGAGAACTGCTCGCTGCAGCTTCCTGGGACATCTGTCCCGCCTGCGAGCAAACCAAGAACGGCATCGGTTACGGTCGGATCGTCCTCCGGCAACTGCCGCCGACGGCCAGCGAGGTCGTGGTCCGCCGCCGCATCGACAACGTGGCCTCTCGCGCCGCGCACACGCAGCCCGAACGCCGGGTGATCTCGGTCGATCGAAACGGCGATGGGCTCGAGGTTCTCACCACCTCGCAGGAGCTCGCCCACCGCATCGGCCGAGAGATCGAGAAGGCGTTCGGTGGTCGGTGCCGCTACTCCTGGTCGGACGACGACGGATCGTTGTTCGCCGTCTGGCACCCGGACCGCAGGCAATGAGGCCGCCGGTTCCAGCGGGCGGTTGGAAGCCCGTTTGAAGTGCCGCCCGGCGGGCGCCGTTCCGCGGCGGTTTGAAGTCCGCAGTGGAACGTCGAGCCGGCACCACCGGACCGGCCACTCCGGGGCTCACGCCGGACCAATGGTCCGCCTTCTCCGTGCGCGGCGCTCGCCCGCGGGCCGCTTACGCCGGCTCGTCCCCTGCGAACGGCGCGCTCACGGGACGAGCACCACCGGGCAGTCGATGTAGTCGAGCAGGACCGATGACGCTTGGCGGCCGTCGTCGAGCCGTGCCGGCGCCGGCAACACGAGAGTGCGGCAGCGGGCATCGCGCATCGCCGCGAGAACCGGACCGAGGTCGGCACGGACGACGATTGCCCGTGAGGGAAGTCCCTCCTCGGCAAGCACCGTGCGGGCGCCCTCCGCCAAACGTTTGGCCTCGGCGCCTTCGGGAATCAGGATACCGATGTTGCGGTGGTCGCTTTCCGCCAGGCGCGCCCCGGTACGCAGAGCGCGACGCCCGGCTTCACTGCCGTCGTACCATACGAGGACAGGCCGGCCGATCGCGCTTCCGCGCTGGAGTACGACCACGGTCCGGCGCGCGCCGCTCACGACCTGGCGCGCGACCGAGCCCGCGCGGACCCGCCGCGTGGTAGCCACGCCCGCCTTGCCGACGACGAGCATGTCCGCCTGCTCCGCCGCGGACAGCAGTTCCCGGGCCACCCTCCCGCGGGCGGTGCGGAAACTCCATGCGACGCCCGCGCGCTCGGCGGCAGCCTCGAGCGCCCGGCGCAGGCGGGCGGCCCGCGCACGTAGAGTCCTCTCCATGCTCGCGCCGCTCATTTCGCGCCGGCCCCCGCCGTACGCGGACAGCTCGCGAGCGAACGGCAACGAAGCCGCACGCAGCAAATCGGAATCCTCGACGTATAGCCCCTCGAGTTCGGCGCGTAGCCGCGCCGCCATCTCGGCAGCCGCCTCGAGCGCCGCAAGGCTGTGCTCAGATGCATCGAGGGCGACGAGAATGCGCCGTACTTCTTCGGATCGGGTCACGCGTTGCGCCCCTCCTCGCGTTCCTCGGCGGCGAGCCGGCGGCGGATCGCGAGCAGCTCCTCGAGTCGGTCCTCGACCCGGCGATTCACGCTTCCTTCCGGGAACCGGCCGTCGTCCCCCCGCACGCCGGCCTCGAGACCGGTGAGCAACTCGAGCGCTTCGTCGATCGTCGACACCGCCCACACGCGGAAGCGGCCTTCACGGGCCGCCTCCACGACGTCGGACCTGAGCATCAGGTGCTTGACGTTCGCTGCGGGAATGATGACCCCGAAGTCCGACTCGACGCCACAGCGGCGACACACGTCGAAGAACCCCTCGATTTTCTCGTTCACACCGCCGATCGCCTGGACTTCGCCGCGCTGGTTGATCGAGCCGGTCACCGCGATCGACTGGCGGATCGGTACGTCGGCGAGCGCCGAAAGCAAGGCGCACGTCTCGGCCACCGAGGCGCTGTCGCCGTCGACCATGCCGTAGGACTGCTCGAACACGAGGCTGGCACTGAGCGACAGCGGCCGCGTACGCGCATACCGGCTGGCGATGAAGTTGGACAGGATCAAAACGCCCTTCGAATGAGTCGGCCCGCCGAGTTTGACCTCCCGCTCGATGTCGATGACCTCGCCCTTGCCGATGCGGGCGGTCGCCGTGATTCGGGACGGCTGGCCGAAGCGGAAGTTCCCGAGTGAAAGAACCGAAAGTCCGTTGATCTGACCGACCTTCTCTCCGCTGGTGTCGATCAAGACCGTACCGCGCTCGATCTGCTCGTGGACCAGGTTGCGCACGCGATCGACCCGTTTGGTGGCGGCATCAATCGCGCGTTCCACGTCGCCGACGGTCACGATGTCGCGCCCGTCCTTTCCAGCCCAATGGTCCGCCTCACGCAGCAGATCGGTCAGGGTGCGCATATGCAGCGTGAGCTTTTCCGCATCGCCGGCCTCACGGGAAAGTTGCTCGATCACTCGGGCGACTGCGCCACGATCGAGGTGGCGTAGCTCGTGCTTGCGTACGGCCGATGCAATGGCCCCAACGTAGAGATCGATCGCCTCGTCCCCGCGGTCGATCGTATCCTCGAAATCCGCACATACCTTGAACAACTCGCCGAAATCGGGGTCGAGCTGATGCAACAGGTAGTAGAGCATGCGGTCACCGAGCAGCACGACCTTGACATCGAGCGGAATGTACTCGGGCTCGAGGGAGACGGTGCTGACGATCGAAAGCATCTCCCCGAGAGACTCGATACGGACTTGCCGCGTCTGGAGCGCTCCCTTCAGCGCCTCCCATGCATAGGGTTGCATCAGCACCTTGCGGGCGTCGACGACGAGACATCCACCGTTGGCTCGGTGAAGAGAACCCGGCTTGATCAAGGTGAAGTCGGTCGTTAGGGCTCCCATCTGCGCGCGGTGTTCGACCCTGCCGACGAGGTTGTGGTACGAGGGGTGGTCTTCGAACACGACCGGCGCGCCCTCGAGGCCGGAACGGTCGACGAGGAGGTTGACCCGGTACCGCTCGAAACGACTCTCGGCAGGAAAGGGAACCGGGATCGGCAAGGGAATCGCCGATTCTCGGCCGCCGGACTGGCGGAATTCGTCGACGTGTTCGAGCACATCGGCCTCAACGCGGTCGAGAAACGCCTCGATGCGCTCGTTCCCGCCATACTTCTTCTTGACCTCGGCGATCAGGTAGCCGACGGCGGCCAGCGCGACCTCTCGGCTGAGCTGCTTGAGACGCGAGCGACTGTCCTTGCCCCAGCGTACGACTTGGCGCATCACGCCCTGAAGCCGTTCTTGATAACGGTCGATCTTGGCCTTGATCCGTTCCTGCTCGTCGGCCGGTAGCTTGGCGAAGCTCTCGGGCTCGATCACTTCGTCGTCCCGCACGGGAGCGAACATGAATCCCGCCGGCGTGCGTAGCAGCCTGAGCCCTTCACTGGCCGCCTCGTCGGCGACCTCGCGCACCGCTTGCTCTTGGCGTTCTTTGAACTCTTCCTCGATCTCCTGGGCCCGCGCCCGGTACTCTTCGCTCTCGAACGCCGCTGGGATCTGGGTTCGCAGATCCTCGACGAGGCGTTCCATGTCGCGCTGAAAGGCCGCGCCCTGGCCGGGCTCCAGGGCGATCGCCCACGGCCGGTGCGGAAGGTCGAAGTTGTAGACGTAGCACCAGTCCTGCGGAACGCCCCGCCCGGCTGCCCACTGTGCGAGCACGTGCTCGGAGAGCCAGCGCTTGCCGATTCCCGGAGGCCCCATGACGAACACGTTGTACCCGTCGTGGCCGACCCCCAGTCCGAACTCGAGCGCTTCGAGCGCTCGCTCCTGGCCGACGGCATCGGCAACGCCTTCGACCTCCTCAGTGGTCTCGAACGGCAGCCGCGCCGGATCGAGGCGCGTAACCAGACGTTCGGCGGTAAGCGGGTCCATGGCTCTCGCCCCTCTGCAGAATCGCAGCGGCACTCAGGTGGCCGCCGGCGGGTCTCACAATACCCGCGAGTGGAACTCGCGCAAGAGCGCGCCGGAGTCGAACGATCGGCGCAACACGACGATTTTTCGGCGACTTCTAGACCACCTCGTGTTTGGACCGCACGCCCCGCCCGGGCTGACGCGCCGCGGCAGTCGGCCGCAGGTCGCGGGATATCGCCCCGCCCCCTTGCCAATCGCCCCGGTGATGCACAGATAGTGCTCGATCACTGCACCAAACACTTGCCTTCGACTTTGGCAAGGCGTTTGCTTTGTTTCGGCCGGAGGTAGGATGATGAAACGAGCGGCCACAGCCTCGGGTCACAGGCACGTGACCCGAATCGAGCTGTGGAAGGCGATCCGGCGCGTTCGCGCGAGAGAGAAAAAAGACGCGCAAGTCGAGAGCGACGGCCACGCGCCTGCAACCGAAGGCTCAGTCGACAGTGCCGACGAGGCGGCAGGCGCAAGAGTCGCCGTCTCGAGCAAGCGTTGAACGCCGGGCGCCGGGACTAGGAGACACAACGTCGCCCACCGCAGCGCGGGCATGCGGTGCCGGGAGGGGAAAGCGTTTCCCAAAATTCCCGGCAGTCGCTCCCCGGGGCGGCTATTCCCCCCACCAGCTCTGGAGCATGTGTACGTAGTTGCCGCGTTCGTAGGCCCGCGGATTGGGACAGCGATCGAGCCCCATGCTGCCGCGTGCCTGTGCCAGTGACTCGTATTCGTGTTCTTCGAGCCAGGCTTCCATGTCGACGCGCACCTTGGCCAGATGACCGGGCCCGTGGCGAAGAAGCGCAGAGACCATTTGAACCGCGTGGGCGCCGCACATGACCGCTTTGATCGCATCGAGCGCCGTATGAACCCCGCCGGTGACCGCCAAAGAGCAACCGAGCCGTCCCGAAAGGATGGCCAGGTAACGAAGGCGCACGAGGAGTTCCGAAGAGTCGGAAAGGTGCAGGACGTGGGCAACCTCGAGTTCCTCGACGTCGATATCGGGCTGATAGAATCGGTTGAACAGAATCAGTCCATCGGCACCGGCCTGCTCGAGCCGGCGCCCGAAATGCGCCAAGCACGTATAAAACGGCGACAGCTTGACTGCGACCGGAATGTCGACTTCGGATTTGACGGCCGCCAATACTTCGCACACCCGCGATTCGAGGGCTTCGGCCGGCTCCTCGGGGTCGGTCGCAATCTCGTACAGGTTGAGCTCGAGCGCATCGGCTCCGGCCTCCGCCATCAGGCGTGCATATTCGAGCCACCCGCCGGGCGTGGTGCCGTTCAGTGACCCAATCACCGGAACGCCGACTGCTTCCTTGATCCGCGCGAGTTGCTCGAGATACTCGTGCGGCCCGAGGGCGAAGTCCTTAGCGCGAGGAAAGAAGCTCAGCGCTTCGGCGGTTGCTTCAGCGTGCGCGTCGGTGGCTCGGTGGGTCGCGATCTGCTCGCCTACGATCTGCTCTTCGAACAGCGAGTGCATGACGATGGCGGCCGCGCCGGCGTCCTCGAGTCGCCGGACGGTATCGAGGTCATCGACCATCGGAGAAGCACCCGGCATGAGTGGGTGCGCAAGCTCGAGCCCGAGATACGTCGTCGATAAATCCACGGGTCCCTCCCTGAAGCGGCCTGTAGCCGGAAACTCCTACTGTGTTAGCGAGGCGTATGCCGCTCGTACGGCGCGCATCCTTCTCGCCGGCCGGCGCACACGCCCGCGCGACCGTCGTCGCGGAGCCGGGCCGTCGCAGATCGCGGCCGGCCCAAAACCCTCACTGCAGCGTCCTCGCATCACGAGCCCGTATCGTCACCGGCGTCGCCGTTCCCGTCCGCGCCGACCGAGATACCGGCAAGCTGCTGGTACAAGGCGTAACGCGCGGCGGCATCACGCTCGGCCGCCGCAATCAAGCGCTGAAATCGCTTGGGATCGAGCTTTTCGGCCATGCGGAAACGCGCCTCGTTCTGCAAGTACTTGCGAGCCGGCGTCTTCGGTGCAGGCGAATCGAGCTGCAAGGGCGGCTTGCCCTCGGCCGCGCGCCGCGGGTCGAAGCGGTAAAGCGGCCAAATGCCCGAGTCCACCGCGAGCTTCTGCTGGTCGAGGCCGTGCACCATGTCGTACCCGTGGGCGATGCAGTGGCAGTAGGCGATGATCAAGGACGGGCCCGGATAGCTTTCGGCCTCGAGAAACGCCCGAACGGTCTGAACGTCCTTGGCACCGAACGCCACGCGCGCCACGTAGACATTACCGTACGTCATCGCCATCAGGCCGAGATCCTTCTTCGGTGTCTCCTTGCCGGCGGCGGCGAACTTCGCGGCGGCCGCCAGCGGGGTGGCTTTGGACTGCTGGCCTCCGGTGTTCGAGTACACCTCGGTGTCGAGCACCAGCGCATTGACGTCCCGCCCGGTCGACAGAACGTGATCGAGCCCTCCGTAGCCGATGTCGTAGGCCCAACCATCACCGCCGATCAGCCACACGCTCTTCTTGACGAGATAGTCGGCAAGTAAGTCGAGCCGGCGCGCGGCGAAGCTCTTCATCCCCGCAAGCTTCTCCCTAAGTGCTCGCACCCGCTCCCTTTGAGCGGCAATGCCGGCTTCGTCGTGCTGGTCGGCCTCTAGCAATTCCCGAACGAGGCGGTCGCCGAGCTTCGGCGACAGCTCGGCGAGCAAGTCGGCAGCCTGCGCGCGGTAGGCGTCCACTGCCAGGCGGAAGCCGAACCCGAACTCCGCTGCATCTTCGAACAGGGAGTTCGACCATGCCGGACCGCGGCCCTCGCGGTTCGCCGTATACGGCGTCGTCGGAAGGTTGCCACCGTAGATCGACGAGCAGCCGGTGGCGTTGCCGATCATCGCCCGGTCCCCGAAGAGCTGCGTGAGCAACTTCAGATATGGAGTCTCGCCACATCCGGCGCACGCTCCGGAAAACTCGAACAACGGCTCGAACAGCTGCGCGCCCTTGACGTCCGTTCGCACGCGCGTGCGGTCGAGTTCGGGCAGCGACAGGAAGAAGTCGAACTTCTTGCGTTCCTGCTCGCGCAACGGGGCCTGCGGCGCCATGTCGATCGCCTTGTGCCGCGGATTCGACTTGTCTTTGGCAGGACACACGACCACGCAAAGCGAGCATCCCGTGCAATCTTCCGGGGCGACCTGCAACGTGTAACGCATCCCCGGCAGCTCGCGCGAGCGGAAATCGACCGACTCGAACCCCTCAGGCGCGCCCTCGAGACAGTCGGGCTCGTAGACCTTCGCGCGGATCGCCGCATGCGGGCACACCATTGCGCACTTGTTACACTGAATGCAGATCGCGGGATCCCACACGGGAATCTCCAGAGCGATGTTGCGCTTTTCCCAGCGTGCCGTTCCAACCGGCCACGTCCCATCGGGAGGAAACGCACTCACAGGAAGCAAGTCGCCTTTGTTCGCCAGCATCACGGCCGTGACGCGCTTGACGAAGTCCGGAGCCTCTTCGGGAACCGTGGGCGGCCGGTGCAGCTCCCCGTCGGCCTTTTCCGGCACCTCGACTTCGTGCAAGTGGTCGAGCGCCATGTCCACGGCTGCAAAGTTTCGGCGCAGAATCTCCTGGCCCTTCTTTCCGTAGCTCTTCTTGATTGCGTCTTTGATCCGGGCCGAAGCTTCCTGGCGCGACAGGATGCCCGAAATCGCGAAGAAACACGTTTGCATGATCGTGTTGATGCGCGCGCCGACACCGGTTTCCCTGGCGACGCGGTAGGCATCGACGACAAAGAAGCGCAGCCGTTTCTCGATGATGCCCTCTTGCAGCTCGCGAGGGATCTTGTCCCACACCTCGTCGGGACCGTACGGCGAGTTCAGCAGAAAGACTCCGCCGGGAGCCGCCATCTCGAGCACGTCGAAGCGCTCGAGGAACGAGAACTGGTGGCACGCAACGAAGCTCGCGTGGCGGATGAGATACGGCGCGTGGATCGGCTGCGGCCCGAACCGCAGGTGTGAGATCGTCACCGCGCCGGCCTTCTTGGAATCGTAGACGAAGTATCCTTGAGCGTGGTTTTCGGTTTCCTCGCCGATGATCTTGATGCTGTTCTTGTTCGCGCCGACCGTTCCGTCGGAGCCGAGGCCGTAGAACACCGCTCGTATGACCTCATCGGGCTCGATGTCGAACTCCGGATCAACCGGCAGCGACGTATGCGTCACGTCGTCGACGATCCCCACCGTGAAGTGGCGCTTCGGCGCGTCCTTGGCCAGTTCGTCGAACACCGCCTTGGCCATCGCGGGCGAAAAATCCTTCGATGAGAGACCGTAGCGACCGCCGATCACCTTCGGCATCTGCTTCCAAGGCGCCAGCCCCTCGGCGGCCGCCTCGTGTAGAGCGCCGACGACGTCGAGGTACATCGGCTCGCCGATCGAGCCCGGTTCCTTGGTCTTCTCCAGCACCGCAATCGACCGAACCGTCGGCGGCAAGGCGCGCACGAAGTGCTCGATCGACCACGGACGGTAAAGCCGAACCTTGAGGACGCCGGTCCGTGATCCTTGCCGGTTGAGAAACGCCGATGTCTCGGCGGCCGTCTCGGCGCCCGAGCCCATGAGCACCACGACGTGCTCTGCTTCGGGATGCCCCTCGTAGTCGAACAGGCGATAGCGGCGGCCGACGCGCTCCTCGAAGCGCCGCATCGCCTCTTCGACGGCGTCCGGACAGCTAAGATAGAAAGGATTGACCGCCTCGCGCGCCTGGAAAAACGCGTCGGGGTTCTGCGCGGTCCCCCGCAGGACCGGCCGATCGGGCGTCAGGGCGCGGCGGCGGTGTTCCTCGATCCGGTCCTCGTCCATGAGGGCCAACAGGTCCTCGTCCGACAGCATGTCGATCGTCGCCACCTCGTGGGAGGTGCGAAAACCGTCGAAGAAGTGAATGAACGGCACGCGCGAGGCGAGCGTGGCCATCTGCCCGATGCACGCTAGATCGTGCGCTTCCTGCACCGAGCACGAGGCGAGCAGACCGACGCCGATCTGGCGGCAGGCCATCACGTCGGAGTGATCACCGAAAATCGAAAGCGCGTGCGTGGCGATCGAACGCGCCGCAACGTGCATGCAGAAGGCGTTGAGCTCGCCGGCGATCTTGTAGAGGCTCGGAATCATGAGCAGGAGCCCCTGCGAGGCCGTAAACGTGGTCGTAAGGGCTCCCGCTTGCAGCGAACCATGGACGGCCGCCGAAGCGCCGGCCTCCGATTGCATTTCCACCACCGATGGAACGGTTCCCCAGACGTTGCGGCGCCCCTCGGCCGCCCACTCGTCGGCGAACTCGCCCATCGGCGAAGCCGGAGTAATCGGGTAAATGGCGATGACCTCGTTGGTGCGAAACGCCACCGAGGCGGCCGCCTCGTTCCCGTCGATCGTAGCCCGCGTCCGTGCGGGCTCAGGCGCCAACGCCTCAGCCGAAGCGCCGGCTCTTGCAGCCCCTGAACTCATGCGCGTCTCCTTGCATCCGCCCGGCGGCAGGCGGCGGACTCCCCTCCTGAGTCTTACCGCTTCCTCACGTCAATCCCAACGCCGGGCGAAGGACATCGTCACCTCATTGTAAACGATTAGCCGTCCGCCGACACTCCTCATACGCGGCATAAGCAGAGCTAACCCCGGTATTTGCGTAACTTCGCTCAGACGTTGCCATTTCTCCGCAAATGGCGTTTGTTATGGGGACCCGATGGCCCGAGGCGGGCCGACGGGGTCCGGCTGCAAAGAATCCTAAAGCTGAGAGGCTGAACAAGGTGTCGAAGTTTAAAGCGTTCATCAGCTTGCCGGTGGGACGCAAGATTTTGATGGGGCTGACGGGAGTACTCCTGATCGGGTTCCTCATCGTCCACATGACCGGCAACCTCTTGGTCCTGGCGGGACCCGAGGCATACAACCACTACAGCCACGCCCTGGTCTCAAATCCGGCGATCTACGCCGCCGAGATCGGGCTTCTGGCGCTGTTCGTCGGGCACTTGCTGCTCGGCATCATCGTCACGCTGCGCAACCGCGCCGCGCGCCCGGTGCCCTACGCGGTGAAGGAACGCGCCGGCCACACCAGCCGCAAGAGCCTGGCGTCGACGACGATGATCTACTCGGGGCTGGTCCTGCTCGTGTTCGTTCCCCTACACGTCTGGACCTTCAAGTTTGGGCCTGTCTACGAATCGAGCGCGGCGCCGGGCGTGCGCGACCTGTATCGTCTGGTGGTCGAGATCTTCCAGTCCCCGGGGTACGTGGTCGGGTACATCCTGGCTCTGATCATCATCGGCTGCCATGCCTGGCACGGATTCGGCAGCGCGTTCGAGTCGATGGGCGTCAGCCACCGGGCTTGGCTGCGCAACGCCGGCCGCGTACTGACGCTGGTCATCATCGGCGGGTTCCTCACGGTTCCAATCGCCGTTTACTTCTTCCACGTTGGAGGTGGGTGCTCATGATGCTCGACGGTCACGTTCCCAGCGGCCCCATCGAGTCGCGGTGGGACCTTCACAAAAGGCACATGAGCCTGGTTTCGCCGGCCAACCGGCGCAAGCACGACATCATCGTCGTCGGCACGGGCCTGGCGGGCGCATCGGCGGCGGCCACCCTCGGCGAGCTGGGCTACAACGTCAAGGCGTTCACGATTCTCGATTCTCCGCGGCGGTCGCACAGCATCGCCGCGCAGGGCGGAATCAACGCGGCAAAAAACTATAAGAACGACGGCGACTCCACGTACCGATTGTTCTACGACACGATCAAGGGGGGCGACTACCGCTCGCGTGAGTCCAACGTATATCGCCTCGCGCAGATCAGCGTGGACATCATCGACCACTGCGTCGCACAGGGTGTGCCGTTCGCGCGCGAGTACGGAGGGCTGCTCGACACTCGGTCGTTCGGCGGCGCTCAGCTCGAGCGGACGTTCTACGCCCGCGGGCAAACGGGCCAGCAGCTTCTGCTCGGCGCCTACTCGGCGATGATGCGCCAGGTCGATCGCGGGCAGGTCAAGGTTTTCGCCCGGCGCGAAATGCTCGATCTCGTCCTCGTCGACGGCGTGGCCCGGGGGATCGTCGTCCGCAACCTCGTCACCGGAGAGCTCGAGCGCCACGCGGCGCACGCCGTGCTTCTGTGCACCGGCGGCTACGGCAACGCCTACTTCCTGTCGACCAATGCGGGCAACAGCAACGTAACGGCGGCGTGGCGTTGTGCTCGGCGGGGCGCCTATTTCGCCAACCCGTGCTTCGTTCAGATTCACCCGACCTGCATTCCGGAAACAGGCGACTACCAGGCCAAGCTCACCCTGATGAGCGAAAGCCTGCGCAACGACGGGCGCGTGTGGGTTCCCAAGAAGAAAGGCGACACGCGCCCGCCCGAGCAGATCCCCGAGGACGAGCGCGACTATTACCTCGAGCGCAAGTACCCGAGCTTCGGCAACCTGGTGCCGCGCGACGTCGCCTCACGCAACGCCAAGCTCGTTTGCGACGAAGGACGGGGCGTGGGACCGACGGGGCGTGCGGTGTACCTCGACTTCCGCGATGCGATCGCCCGACTGGGCAGGCAGACGATCGCGGACCGGTACGGCAACCTGTTCGACATGTACCGGCACATCACCAACGAGGACCCTTACGAGGTTCCGATGCGGATCTACCCGGCGGTCCACTACACGATGGGCGGCCTGTGGGTCGATTACAACCTGATGAGCAACATTCCCGGCCTGTTCGTTCTCGGCGAGGCGAACTTCTCGGACCACGGGGCCAACCGGCTGGGGGCGAGCGCCTTGATGCAAGGACTCGGCGACGGTTACTTCGTCATCCCCTACACGCTCGCCAATTACCTGGCCAACGCCAAGCTCGGCGATGTATCGCCGGATCGCGACGAGTTCCGGGCCGCCGAGGACTTCACGAACAAGCGCATCGACGCCTTGCTTGCCATCCAAGGTGGCAAGACCGTCAGCGACTTCCACAAGGAACTCGGCAAGATCCTATGGAACAAGGTCGGAATGGCACGCAACAAGCAGGGCCTGACCGAGGCGCTCGCCGAAGTGCGGCGATTGCGCGAAGAGTATCATCAGAACGTCCGCATCGTGGGCAAGAAGGACGATCTCAACAAGGCGCTCGAATACGGGATGCGCGTGGCGGATTACCTTGAGTTCGCCGAGGTTTTGGTCCGCGACGCACTCGAGCGCGAGGAGTCCTGCGGTTGCCACTTCCGCGAGGAGTACCAGACCGAGGAAGGCGAATGCCTGCGCAACGACGAGCAGTACGCGTACGTCGCCGCATGGGAGTACGCCGGTGAAGGCAAGGACCCGGTGCTGCACAAGGAACCGCTCACCTTCGAGTTCGCCGAGGTGAAGCAGCGTAGTTACAAGTAGAGGCGAGGCAGGAAATGAGCCAGAAGATCAGTGTCACTCTCAGGGTTTGGCGGCAGGCGTCGGGAAGCGAGCCCGGCAAGTTCGTGGAATACCAAGCCAAGGACGTGCCGGCGGACGCCTCTTTCCTCGAAGTCCTCGACCTCGTCAACGACGACCTGATCCGCCAGGGACAAGAGCCGATCGCCTTCGACTACGACTGCCGTGAGGGCATCTGTGGCTCATGCGGCCTCGTGATCAACGGCGTTCCGCACGGACCGGAGCCGGCGACGACCACCTGCCAGCTCTACATGCGCAACTTTCACGACGGCGACGTAATCACGGTCGAACCGTGGCGGGCGCGGGCGTTTCCCATCGTCAAGGACTTGGTGGTCGACCGCAGTGCTTTCGATCGAATCATGGCGGCCGGTGGATACGTCTCGGTGAACGCGGGGAGCGCACCCGATGCGAACTCGCTGCCGGTTCCCAAGCACGACGCCGAGGCAGCATTCGAAGCCGCCGCTTGCATCGGCTGCGGAGCGTGCGTTGCTGCGTGCAAGAACGCGTCGGCCGTCTTGTTCCTCGGCGCCAAGGTGGAACACCTCGTGCGGCTTCCGCAAGGGCACCCCGAGCGCGAACGCCGGGTAATGCGAATGGTCACGCAGATGGACGCCGAGGGCTTCGGCGCCTGCTCCAACGAAGGCGAGTGCGAGGCGGTGTGCCCGAAGGAAATCCGTACCAACGTCATCGCTCGCGTGAGCCGGGAGTTTCTCCGCGCTACGCTCAAACAAGGCTGAGCGGCGCGGCAACGCGCGAGCGGAGAGAAGAGCGGCGGTCGCCGAGGTCGCTCCTCGCCCGGTCTGCCGTTCCGGCCGGACAGGGCGGAAGATGTCGCCTTGGTGGCCGCGCAGCGGCACGATGAAAGGACGCCTTTTAGCCACCGCCGCCTTGTCCACCCTGCTGGCAGGCTGCTCGCTTCTTCACCCGTCTCCCTGGCATTCGCGCTACGAGCGCGACCATCCGCTGGTCGGGCGCTTCTGGAGCACAGCGGAACAGCGGTTCGTCGACTTCAGCCGCGTCGTCGCCGGCGCACGGCGGTCCACGTACGTCCTCGTCGGCGAGGCCCATGAGAATCGCGACCACCACGATCTGCAGGCGCGCGTTTTTGCAGCGGTCGTGGAGTCCGGGCGCCGCCCGGCGCTGCTCATGGAAATGCTCGATACCCGGCAGTCCGACGGAATCGAACAGTGCCTCGGCTCCGGACACTGCGACGGTCAAACGTTCCGCCGCGCCGTCGCGTGGGATCGGAGCGGGTGGCCACGATGGAGCTGGTACGCACCGATCGTCGAGGTCGCACTCGCCAACCACCTGACGATCGCTGCAGCAAACCTCCCTCGAGATCGGCTTCGCGCCATCGCCCACGATGGCACCGTCCCTGCAGACCTGGCCCAGCGACTGCAGACCATCGACGTACTCGACGAACGGCTCGAGCGGCAGCTCGAAGAAGACATCCAAGCATCCCATTGCAACCACGCTCCGGCGAAGATGGTCGCAACCATGGCTCTCGCGCAAAAAGTCCGAGACGCCTACATGGCCGACGTCTTGTCCCAATACTCCGAGGAGGGAGCGGTGTTCATCGCAGGAAACGGCCACGTGCGGACGGATCGCGGTGTGCCTCTGCACCTTGCCGCACGGCAGCCGTCTGCGTCGATCGTCGCGATTGGAGCACTCGAAGTACGCAAGGAGCTCGTTGCCCCGCGCCAGTACGCCGAGTTGCTCCACGGCGATCGCCTTCCCTTCGATTACGTATGGTTTTCCCCTCGCGCCGGAAACAAGGATCCGTGCGAAGAGTTTCGCAAGCAGCTCGAAAAGATGGAATCGCAGTGGCAGGATACGACCGATTGCGTGCCTGGCGAGGATCGAGAAAGGCTCGCCAGGCCGCGTTGTTCATCTGGACCGGCGCAGCCGCACTTGGGCTGATCGCCTTTGGCATGGGCTGCCGGGGTCGGTCGGACGGAGGCCAGCCCCTTCGGCGGACGGCGGTCCTCGTTACCATCGATACCTGGAGGCGTGACGCGACCGGTTTTCTCGGTGACGTTGCACCGAGCCCGACTCCCTTCATCGACGAGCTTGCGTCGAAAGGCCGGGTCTTCAGCGATGCGGTCGCTCCGGTTCCTTTGACTGCCCCGAGTCACCTGAGCATGCTCACCTGCCGTTGGCCCTGGCAATTCGGCCTTCGGAACAACGGCGATGTGCCGGCTCTGGGCAACAGCCCGACGCTCGCCGCGATTTTGAAGGAGCACGGGTGGCGGACTGCGGCGTTCGTCTCGGCCAGCGTACTCGACCACCGGTTCGGCTTCGGCGAGGGCTTCGAGCACTACGACGACCTCTTCGCCGACGCCCGAGGCATCGGCGTCCAGGCGATTCCCGAGCGTACCGGAGACGTCACGGTCGAAGCGGCACTCGAGTGGGCCCGCAGGTTTACCAAGCCGGGCGAGCGGCTCTTCATCTGGCTCCACTTGTTCGACCCGCACTTCCCCTACCACAGCCATGGCCGGCCGGCTCCCGACGCGCGGTCGGCATACGAAGCCGAAGTTCGGTTCGCCGATGGACAAGTGAAACGGTTTTACGAAGGTCTCGAGCAGCTCGGTCGCGACCCGAAGGAAGCGGTGTGGATGATCCTCGCCGACCATGGGGAAGGCCTCGGCGACCACGGCGAGCAAACGCACGGATTCCTCCTCCATGGCGCAACGACGCGGATCCCCATGCTAATCGTGGGAACGGGCGGCCACGGCCGAAGCAAGACTCTGGCTTCGACGGTCGATGTCACGCCCACGCTGCTGAGCGCGCTTGGAATCGCTCCGCCGCAGTGCGACGGAAGAAATCTCCTTGCACCGGCGCCGGACGGCGGGCGAGCAATTCCCATGGAGACCGTCTACGGAGCACGGTCGTTCGGCCTGAGCGAGGTCGTCGGATTACGGACCAAGAGCTGGCTTTGGGAGGCGTCGCCCGCCGACCACCTTTGGAACCTCGCCGAGGACCCGGCCGAAACGACGGACGTCGCCGCCCGCTATTCCGAGGTCATCGCCGAGCTGCGCAGTCTGCGTGAGAAATTCGCCCTACCGAGCAAGAGCTCCCAAGAACCAATCGACGCCGAGCTACAAGCGCGACTTCGCTCGCTCGGGTACCTCGGCACCGCCGGTACGGCGACCGCGTCCGGTTCCGGGGACGCACGCACGTTCGTCCGCGAGGACGAGCCGCGGTTTGCGCGGATCATGAAGGCGGAAGCCGAAGGGAATCTCGACTTGGCCGAACGAGAAGTACGTAGTTTTCTCGACCGCTATCCCAGTGCCGCCGAAGTCTGGCTCGAAGCCGGGTTCATCGCCGTGCAGCGGGGCCGGCTCTATCTAGCCGAGGTTCGCTTTTCGCGCGCCGGACAGCTCGTTCCAGGCGACCCGCGGCCGTGGCTCAACCTGGGAAACGTACGGTTCCAGGCCCGACGATTCGCCGACGCGGAGAGCGCCTACCGCAGGGCGCTTTCCAACGATCCGCAGGAGCCGCTTGCTCTCTTCAACCTGGCTCTCGTTCTCGAGCAGCAAGCCAAGCGCGCCGAGGCGGCCTCGACCTGGCGCCGGTTCCTCGCGCTGCACCCGTCTCGACCGGAAGCGGCCCGGGCGAGAGCCCGGCTCGCTCGACTGGCCGGCCGCGATTCCTGAAACAAGACCAAGGGGCGCGGCCTTGGTGGCCGCGCCCCCCTCGTGCACCTGCGATCGGGCGCTGAAAGGTCAACCGACGCAGCTCACTTGTGGATGCTGCGCGTCTTCTTCCGCGCCCACGCGATGGCCTTTTCCGGTTTCCCCTTGGCGTCGAACTTGTCCGTGATCGCCGTGTGGCAGCCCAGGCAGACCCATTCGCCCGGCAAGGCGTCGTTCGCCAGGGTGCCGTCGGCGTTGAACAGCTCCGCCGTCGGGTCCGTGGTGATCCGGAACAAGTGGCTGCGCACGTCGGCTTTGTACTTGTTGTGCGCAACCGCCGATTTCGCCGCGTACGGCATGTGGCAGTCCTCACACTCGATCCCCGCGCGCAGGTGCTTCTTGCCGAGCCCCTTGAAGACCTTGAGGTCGGCCTTGTCCGTGTGGCAGTCCACGCACTCGGTCGTGATCGAGAACTCCGCCTTCTTGTGCGGGTCGTGGCAGCTCGTACACGACAGCACGGAGTGCGGCGATGCGAGGAACTCGTTGTACTGCTCGTGGTGGCGGATGTACCCGCCGGATGCCGGGATCGTTCCCGGATCGGACCGTACGTGGCAGCTCCCGCACAGGTCGGCCGAAGGATCCACGGTCATGGGCACACCAGCCGGGTCGTTCACATGCGGTCCACCCTCACCGTGGCAGGCTTCGCACTGCACGCCGGGGAACGCCCAGGTCCCGACGATTCCGGGCAGGCCGCCCTGGTTGCCTGCGGGATCGTAGCCGGTCGTGTGGCAGCCACCGCACGTGTACGCATGCACCTCTCCGGCGTGGTAATCGACCCACTCGCCGGTCGCCAGGTTGTACTGGGTCTTGCCGCCCGTCGTCTTGTTGTCGGTGATGATGTACCCCGTCGTGTCGATGTAGCGCGCTTTCCACTTGTAGCCGCCGATCACATACGCGATCTCGGACCAGTCGAAGCCCTCGGGCAACGGCAACGGTAGCGCTTGCGCCTCGGACGCCGGACGCAGCTTGTGCGGGTGTCCGGACACTCGGAAATCGTTCCACTTGCCCTCGTGGCAGTTTTTGCAAACGTCCGAGCCGACGTACGCGGAAACTGGCATCGCCAGCAGAACTCCCCCTAGGCCGACGAGGACGCTCATCAGGAGACTCAGCGTTCGCGTTCTCATTACAGTTCCCTCCTTCACTCTGGTGAACCCCCAAATCTCTCCGCACTTCGCCCTGTCGAAGCGCGGATTTGCACCCGGCCGCTCCCCGGTGCCGGATGCGTTTCATGACGGGGGCGTGACCGTTCGGATCGGGTCACACCCCCGTCAACCCGGGACGGCGGGAAGCCGCAGCCTCAGAGGCTAGGCCTCACTTGTGGATGCTGCGGGTCTTCTTCCGCGCCCACGCGATGGCCTTTTCCGGTTTCCCCTTGGCGTCGAACT
>CAZQYE010000015.1:0-1328 GCA_964597375.1 uncultured Myxococcales bacterium | reverse complement strand
CCGGACGCAGCTTGTGCGGGTGTCCGGACACTCGGAAATCGTTCCACTTGCCCTCATGGCAGTTCTTACAAACGTCCGAGCCCACGTATCCCGAACAATCGCGAGGCGTTCCGGCCTGGCACTCTCCTGTGGTGACGTTGCAGGTCTCGTCGCCGTTGCAGTAGTTCCCGTCGTCGCAGTCGTCGTCCGTCGTGCAGCCGGAAGGCAACGTGGTAGTCGTAGTCACAGTGACCGTCGTCACCGTGCTGCTCGTCACCGTCGTCGTCGACACGGCGATCGTCGTCGTCGTAGAACCACCAATCGTCGTAGTCGTCGTGGTCGGCGGAGCACCGCAGTCGGGATCACCGCCGTCGTAGGCGAGGTCCCCGTCGTTGTCGAGCGCAAGCCCGCCACCATTGATATCTTCTTCGCCGGCTGGATTGCACGGATCCGTCGGCTTCCCCGGATGATTGGCGTCGGGGACGAAGTAATACGGAGGTGGCGTATCTTCTCCCACCGGCGTATAGGCGACGGGATCGGCATCCGTGTGGCAGTCCACGCATTCGGTGATTCCGGAGTTGTAGTGGTGCTGTCTGAGACCGGCTCCATCGCCGATCGCCGGTAGCCCAGGGCCGACACGGTCTTCGGCCCGACCGTGGCAACCAACGCAGCCGATCGGCGGAAAGCCGATTCCGCCGGACGAGCTGTTGAGATAGACGGGCGTGCGCCCTCCGCTCGAGTGACAGACGTCACAGTCGTAGTTGAGCATCGTGAGCCGGTGCAGCCCGTGTAGTCCGCCCGGGAACAGGGCGCCGTCCGTCATCGACACGTACGGCGATGCTCGGAAATCGCCGTGGCACGCTTGGCATCCCGAGTACTCGTCGTACGCATGGCTTTGCGTACCTACGAAAACGGCGACCACGAGGACCGCCGCAGCAACACATGAGACAGGATGGATACGTCGGTTCATTGGCTCTCCTCCAAACCTCTCCGTCCGCTATGTGCGCGGACGTCCGCGCGGATCGCGAGGCCCCCCATTGGAGGATCCGCTGAACTGGTGGCTGCATATCGCATGCCACTCTATGTGTCGCGGAAAATCGCTCTGTAACCGGAACACCTCGAGCCCGACCGATCGGCCGAGCGGCACCCGGCGACGGCCGGTCGGCACGCGCCGACGATTCCTCGGCAAACGCCGATTGTCGGCAGCCCTGCCGAAAGCCGGGCAACTGCCGCCGGATTCGCGGCGCTTTCGAAGACGAGAAGAGACAGGACGCGGCCGGCGTGCAGCTACCTACCGCCTCCGGCTTACCGGACGCCGAGCACCACCGGGGCAGGCGTTTCAGCGCCCG
>CAZQYE010000014.1:0-19639 GCA_964597375.1 uncultured Myxococcales bacterium | reverse complement strand
TTCCCGTTTGCGAGCTCAAGGTCGTCGACGAACAGGGCAACGAGCTGCCTACCGGCCAAGTAGGGGAGCTGTGGATCAAGGGGCCGAACGTCGTGCGTGGCTATTGGGGCAAGCCCGAGGCGACGGCCGAGACGTTCACCGAAGGGTGGCTGCATTCGGGAGACGTGGCTCGGATCGACGACGAAGGGTTTGTCTACATCCTCGACCGCGCCAAGGACATGCTGATTCGTGGCGGTGAGAACGTATACTGTGTCGAGATCGAGTCGGTCCTCTACGACCATCCCGACGTTCTGGATGCGGCGGTCATCGGACTTCCGCACAAGGTGCTGGGCGAAGAGGTTGCGGCGGTCGTCCAGGTGCGCGAGGGCGCCAGCGTCGACGAGTCTCAGCTGCAGGACCACGTGGCGCGCCACCTGGCCGCATTCAAGGTTCCGGTGCGCATCGACATCCGGCAAGAGCCGCTGCCGCGCAACCCGCAGGGTAAGATCCTCAAGCGCACGTTGCGCGACGAGATGATCGGTGGAGCTGGGAGCGACGCCTGACGCCCGACCGCAGACCGACGGCGGCGTGCGGCGGGCCGGGCTGCTGCGGACGGGATCGATCGTCGCGCGCTCGGTTGCAGCGACGCTGGCGATTACGATTCCCACCATCGTCGAAGTTCGGCGCGGCACGTACGAGCGCGCGACCGGAGACGAGCGGCTGCGCTGGTGGTCGAAGCGACTGCTCGACATCGTGGAGATGGAAGTCGCCGTTCGCAATCCGCACGGTGTGACCATCGAGCGCGGACGGCCGACGATTCTCATGAGCAACCACACGAGTCTCTACGACATTCCTCTCACGTTCGTCGCCGTTCCGGGCACGATCCGCATGCTCACCAAGAAGGAACTGTTCCGCGTTCCGGTATGGGGGAGGGGGCTTGAAGCGGGCGAGTTCATTTCGATCGACCGCCGCAATCGGGAACAGGCATTGCGGGATCTCGATCGCGCCCGGGAGAAAATGGAGAGCGGCGTTACCGTGTGGATCGCTCCAGAGGGGACGCGGTCGCGGTCGGGGGTCCTGGGGCCGTTCAAGAAAGGGGGCTTCATGCTCGCTCTGCAGACCGGAGCGACGATCATTCCGGTCGGCATTCGCGGTGCGCGCGACGTGCTGCCGGCACGGACTCTGCGGTTCCGCCTCGGCTGTCGTGCCGAAGTCCACATTGGACGGCCGATCGAAGCGGCGGCCTACGGTCTGCCGGGGCGCGAGCGCTTGATGGAAGATGTCGCGCACGCGATCGCCGAACTCGCCGATTGCCCGCGCGATGGTGGCTACGGGCCGGGAGCGTCGCCGTGAACGGGGCGGAAAATCGCATCGAAGATGTCTGGTACGCCGCCGGACTGCGTTTCGAGTGCACCGGCTGCGGCGCTTGCTGTACCGGGGCCGCGGGGTACGTGTGGGTGACGACCGCCGACGTTCGGCGCCTTGCGGACGCGGCCGGCCTGTCGCTCGACGAGTTCGGGCGCCGCTACCTCCGGCGCGTCGGAACGCGCCTTGCCTTGCTCGAACAGCCCGTGACCGGCGACTGCGTTCTACTCGACGGCCGGCGCTGCAGGTTCTACGAGGCGCGGCCAGCCCAATGCCGACGCTATCCGTTTTGGCCGCGGCACCTCGAGTCCCGCCAAGCCTGGCTGCGTGCCGCCGGGGAATGCGAAGGAATCCGGCAGGACGCGCCGCTCCTCTCGGCCGATCGGATCCGCGAACTGGCAAGATCGAGCTAGCTCGGTTCGCACGATGTGCGGACATTCGGGATGAGCATCTCGGCGTCGTAGTCAGATTGCTCGAGCATCATCGTGCCGGTTGTGCTCCGCCGCGCGAAGAGGTTGCGCGGGCCGGCGTCCCGCAAACCGTCGGGGTCCGGGGCCGGTTGCCGTAGGGGTGGGGGACCAGTACACGTGAGCGGTGCTGACTTGGGCTGCAATATCGGCGGCTGCGCTGCTCGTCGTTCTCGCTTCCGAGCGCGCCGGCTGGCGCCCAGGTGTCTGGATCGGAAAGCCTCTCGCGTCGCTCGGCTTCGTTGCTGCAGCCGTGTCGGGTGGCGCGCTCACGCACTCTTACGGCTGGGCGATCACCATCGGACTTGTGTTTGCATTCGGCGGCGACGTCTTACTCATTCCCCAGCGCAAGCCGGCCGTCTTTCGTGCGGGCGTCCTCAGCTTCCTTGCGGGACACGTCGCCTACGCGGCGGCTTTCGTCCAGCTCGGCATCGCTCCCGTGTGGCTTGCAGCGGCCGCGGCCGCCTTGACCGTCGCAGCGGTTGCGATCCTTCGGTGGCTCGGCCCTCATCTTCCTGCCGATATGCGCGGGGCGGCCTATGCCTACGTCGTCGTGATTTCCGTCATGGTGGCGGCTGCAGCCGCGGCGGTCGGGGCCGGCGGCGAGGGCATCATTCTGATCGGGGCCGCGGCATTCTACCTGTCCGACTTGTCGGTGGCCCGCGACCGGTTCGTGGCACCGGCGTTCTCGAACCGGTTGTGGGGACTTCCCCTTTACTACGCGGCTCAGTTCCTGCTCGCAGCCACGGCGCTCAACCGCTGACGCGTCGCGCCTCGTTGCGTTGCTGAAAATCGCGGCCTCGTCAGGCGAAATCGGCCGGCCGCACCGCGAGCCGTCGCGCGCCCCAGGTGCCGGGCTCGGCCTCGAAAACGCCCGAACACGGGGCTCCGCAACGGCGGCAACGCCCGCGCTCGTCGAGGTTCCAAGCCGTCAGGATGTACCAGTCGCGACCGATGAGCGGAATCCCGCAGGCGTGGCAGTACGTGGTTTGCCCTTCCTCGTCGTGGACGTTGCCCGTATAGACGTAGCGCAGGCCTTGCCGGGTGGCGATCTCTCGCGCCCGCCTGAGCGTCGCTGGCGCTGTCGCCGGCCGGTCGCGCAAGCGGAAATCCGGGTGAAACGCCGTGAAGTGCAGCGGTACGTCTTCGCCGAGGTGTTCGGCGATCCACTTGCACATCGCCTCGATTTCTTCGTTCGAGTCGTTGGCCCCGGGAATGAGTAACGTCGTGATCTCGAGCCACACCGCCGTTTCCCGGCGCAGGTACTCGAGCGTTTCGAGCACCGGTTCGAGGTGGCCGCCGCACAACTCGCGGTAGAAGGAGTCGGAAAACGCCTTGAGATCGACGTTGGCGGCGTCGATGTGGGCGAACAAGTCGCGACGCGCTTCGGCGCAGATGTAGCCGGCGGTTACCGCTACCGTGCGAATCCCGTGTTCATGGCACGCTTGCGCCGTGTCGACGGCGTATTCGAGGAAGATGACGGGGTCGTTGTACGTGAAGGCCACGCTCCGGCATCCGAGCCGGGCCGCCGCGCGCGCGATGAGCTCCGGGTCGGCGCTGGCCGCCAGCGTGTCGGTCTGGCGCGATTTACTGATGTCCCAGTTCTGGCAGAACTTGCACGTCAGGTTGCAACCGGCGGTGCCGAACGAGAGAACCGGCGTACCCGGCAGGAAGTGATTGAGCGGCTTCTTCTCGATCGGGTCCACGCAGAACCCGCTCGACCGGCCGTAGGTCGTAAGAACGATCTGCCCGTCTTCACACGCCCGGACGAAACACAGGCCGCGCTGGCCTTCCTCGAGCTCGCAACGACGCGGACACACATCACAGACCACGCGGCCGGGCCTGCCCGGGTGCCAATAACGCGTTGCAACCGACGTGTTTTTCCCTGTTTTCTCGCCTGCCTTCATCGCCGTGCCCGCGCCGGGAACCGCCGGCCCCGGCGCGCGACCTCGACTGCACCATATGGCTCGAGCGCCGCCAGTCAACCTTGGACTTGACCCCGCGCCTTCCGGTGCCAGATTTGATCGTTGAAAGGCGGCTCTTTCGGAGACCGCCGTACCGGCGTCGCCATGAAGCGAACGCACGAAGGAAAAATTCGGCCGCCGGCGGTAGCCGGCGCCTTCTACCCGGCCGCCAAGGCGCGCTTGCAGGAGGCCGTCGATTCCTACCTTGCGGGCGCGGGTCATGCCGGTCCGAAGACCCCGCCCAAGGCCCTCATCGTACCGCACGCCGGGTACGTGTACTCGGGGCCGGTTGCCGCTTCCGGTTATCGGTTGCTCGAGCCCGTGGCGGGGGAAATCGATCGTGTCGTGCTGCTCGGTCCGTCTCACCGCGTGCCTCTCAAGGGGCTGGCGGTGTCCTCGGCCGACGCGTTCGAGACACCGCTTGGACGGGTGCCGATCGACCGGCCTTCGGTGGAGCGACTGCTCGAGCTGCCCTGCGTGTGCGAGTTCGACGCGGCTCATGCCGCTGAGCACAGCCTCGAGGTGCACTTGCCGTTTCTCCAGCGCGTGCTCGGCGAGTTTCGCCTGGTGCCGATCTGTGCAGGCGATGCCTCGACTCGGGACGTAGCGGCCGTGCTGGACGTCGTTTGGGGGGGGCCGGAGACCCTGATCGTCGTGAGCTCGGACCTGAGTCACTACTACGACTACGAGACCGCACGCAGGAAGGACGAAGCGACGACCCGTGCGATCGAGCGTCTCGATCCAACGGCACTCGACGTGGAGTCGGCGTGCGGCCGCATCGGCATCCGCGGACTGCTCGAGGTGGCACGGAGGCGGGGAATGACCGCCCGAGCGATCGACGTACGAAATTCCGGTGATACCGCGGGGCCGCGGGACTCGGTCGTTGGATACGGAGCGTATGCGCTTGCCTGAAGCCCGCGCAGAGGAGTGGGCGGAATATCGTCCTGCGATCCTGTCCGTAGCGCGCGAGTCGATTCGTCATGGCGTCGAGACCGGTCACCCGCTCGACGTGGAAGAGTCCGAGTACCCCGCGGCGTTGCGACAGCGCCGGGCGACGTTCGTCACGTTGCGCAAACGAGGCGAGCTGCGTGGATGCACGGGGGTCATCGAACCGCGGCGCCCGCTCATCCGTGATGTCGCGGTCAACGCCTTCCGCTCGGCGTTCCACGACCCGCGCTTCCCCCCGGTCGAGGCGGGGGAGATTCCCGATCTCGACATTCATGTTTCGATCTTGAGTCCGACCGAACGCCTTCCGTGTTCCTCGGAGGCCGAGTTGATTACGCGGTTGCGTCCGGGGCGCGACGGCCTGCTGTTGCATGAGGGTGCTCGCAGCGCGACATTCCTTCCGGCCGTTTGGCGGCAATTGCCCGAGCCGCGTGCTTTCGTGCGGGAGTTGAAACGCAAGGCAGGGCTGCCGCTCGATTACTGGTCGCCGACGATCTGGTTCGAACGTTACACGGCCGAGGAAGTCGGCTGATCGGCAGCGCGGCCTGGCGTGCGATCGCCGCAGGCCGGGGGAGGGTACCGTGGATATTTCTCAAACGATCGCTCTTTCGCTCGGGGTGGCCTGGGCTAGCGGGATCAACTTGTATGCCGCCGTCCTTACGCTCGGCGTTCTAGGGGCGACCGGAAACATGACGTTGCCGCCCGACTTGCAGGTGCTGACGCATCCGGCTGTGATCGGCGCTGCGGCGTTGATGTACTGCGTGGAATTCTTCGCCGACAAGGTTCCCGGCGTGGATACCGCCTGGGATGCGATTCACACCTTCATCAGGCTGCCGGCGGGAGCGATTCTCGCTGCTCAGGCCGTAGGCGACGTAAGTGCTCCCATGCAAGTGGCCGCCGGGCTCTTGGGCGGTACCGTCGCGGCAACGAGCCACGCGACCAAGGCGGGGGGCCGGGTGGTGATCAATGCCTCGCCCGAGCCGGTCTCGAACTGGATTGCATCGCTTACGGAGGACGTTGCCGTGATCGCCGGCGTGTGGACCGCCGTGCAGCACCCGTGGGTGTTCCTGGTTGCGCTCCTACTGTTCGTCCTGCTGGTTGCCTGGCTGCTTCCGAAGATCTGGCGGGGGATTCGCAAGGTCGCGGCCAAGATCGCTTCTTGGCTCGGTCGCCGGCCAGCCCCCGACGCGCCGTCTTCGGCCGCCGAGGGCGGGGGGCAGGGGCCCTAACGAACCGGCGGCCAAGCGCAAGAGCGGGCCGCAAGCCGGCTGGCAGAGCGCTGCTGGGCTCGGCCCGTTCGGGCCGAGCCCAGCGATGGCTCAGGCACTCTTCTTCGTTTCGTGGACGTGCACGTCGCGCTGCGGGTAGGGGATGCTGCAACCCGCTTTTTCGAGCTCTTCCTTGAGCTTGCGCGTCAGGTCGAAGCGCAGCCCCCAATAGTCTTCCTTCTTGCACCAGGGGCGCACGACGATGTTGACCGAGGAGTCGGCCAGCTCGGCGACGGCGACAACGGGTGCCGGCTCCTTCAGGACGCGTTCGTCCGCCGCGAGAACTTTTTCGATCGTCGCGGTCGCCACGGCGAGGTCGTCGTCGTAGGAGACACCGACCACGATGTCGTTTCGCCGGGTGTCGTTCGCCGAGTAGTTCTTGATCGTCGAGCCGAACACGGCGGAGTTCGGAACGACGATGCGCACGTTGTCCGGAGTATTGAGCGTCGTGGTGAACACACCGATCGACTCGACCGAGCCGGCCGTTCCTCCCGCCTCGACATAGTCGCCCACGCGGAAGGGGCGGAAGACGAGCAGCATCACTCCGGCAGCGAAGTTCGCCAGGGTTCCCTGCAAGGCCAAGCCGACGGCCAGGCCTGCGGCACCAAGAACGGCGATGAAGGAAGCCGTGGGAATGCCAAACAACCCGAGCACCGCGATGATGACGAACGTCAGGATCGCGTAGTAAACGATGCTCGTAACGAACGGCACCAGGGTCGGGTCGAGACCGGTTCGATCGAGCGCCCGGCGTGTCAGGGCACGGATCCGTCCGGCCAGCCAGCGGCCGATGATCAATACGGCGATCGCGCCGACGACCTTGAGGCCCCAGGTCGAAACGAGGGCGGCCAGAGCGTCGGCGATGCCCGACGGGTTCATCGTTTGTGGGTCCATTCTTTTATCCCTCCTTTGGGTGGGTCGGACGAGACATGTTCCCGAATGTGGTCGCGTGTCAAATGACCGCTGGCGTTGCGTGGAAGACAAGTATAAGAACCGCTAAAAACTGTGCGCAGAAGATTTCATTGAAACGGGCGACTGTGGCATTGCCTCAACGCTTGACTGTTGTAGTCTTGCGGGCCGCAAGGGGCCGGGGACGCGTACCGCCGACCACACTACAGTTACCGATACCGGCAACAGTCAGGACTGATCGTTCCGCGTACGGGCTCTCGATGAGCTAGCCGGCTCGTGATTCGGCGACGCGCCGAACCGAGTCGCTGGGAAGGCATTAGGACACGACATGGCGCAGGTTTTCAGGCCGGGGGCAAACACCTTTGCCAAGTTTTCCATCTTCGGCGGCTTGGTCGTCGTCGCCGCGCTCCTGTGGGCTCTGCTCGAGTTCAACCGCTCGGACTACGTGACGCTGGCCCACGTGGCGCGCGAGCAACCGGTTCCATTTAGTCACCGGCATCACGTTGGAGAGCTCGGCCTGGACTGCCGGTACTGCCATACCACCGTCGAGCGATCCTCGTACGCCAACATTCCACCAACCCAGATTTGCATGAACTGCCACTCGCAGATTTGGTCGGACAGCCCGACGCTCGAGCCCGTGCGTTCGAGCTACCGGACGGGCAAATCTCTTCCTTGGACGAAAGTCCACGATCTGCCCGATTTCGTCTACTTCGACCACAGCATTCACATTGCAAAAGGAATCGGTTGTGCGACCTGCCACGGTCGGATCGACCGGATGAACCTTACATACCAAAACGCTTCCCTGCAGATGGAGTGGTGCTTGGCATGCCACCGGCACCCGGAAAAGAACGTTCGGCCGCGCGCGGAGGTGTTCAATATGGCCTGGCAGCGGCCCGCCGACGAACCTGATCTCGGGGCGCGTCTCGTCCGGCAGTACCACATCGAGAGTCGTGACGACTGCTCGACTTGTCACCGCTGAGGACCGTTGAGGAAATGAGAGAACAACGCCGTTTGAACGAAGATCCCCGGCATGCGCCGGCGGAGTCTCAGCCGGCGCCGGCGGGCGGTCGCCTCGACGTGGGGGAGCTGCGCGGCGCGCTCGCGGGCCGGGGAGGCAAGGAGTACTGGCGCAGTCTCGAGGAACTGGCCGAGAGCGAGGAGTTCGAGCGGTTCTTGAAGGCCGAATTCCCCGAACCGGCCGAGATCTTCGACGGCCCGGTGGGCAGGCGGACTTTTCTCAAGTTGATGGGGGCCTCGCTTGCGCTCGCCGGCCTGAATGCGTGCACGCGGCAGCCGACCGAGTACATCTATCCGTACGTCAAGGCTCCCGAGCAGGTCGTGCCCGGCCGGCCGCTGTTCTTCGCGACGGCGTTTCCCCTCGGTGGCGTCGGTCTCGGCGTGCTTGCCGAAAGCCACCTCGGTCGTCCGACCAAGATCGAAGGAAACCCGGACCACCCGGCCAGCCTCGGGGCTACCGACGTCCTCGCCCAGGCTTCGGTCCTCGGTCTGTACGACCCCGACCGCTCCCAGGTGATCTCGAACGCCGGGAAGATCCGTCCGTGGCAGGCGTTTGTCGACGCGATGGGGGCGGCCCTCGAAAAGCAGGCGGAGAAGAAAGGCGCGGGGCTGCGCATCCTGACGGAAACGGTCACGTCGCCCACGCTTGCTGACCAGCTCGAGCGTTTGCTCTCGAAGTACCCGCAGGCGCGATGGTACCAGTGGGAGCCGGTGACACGCGACGGTGCTCGCGAGGGCGCGCGCTTGGCGTTCGGAGAGCCGGTCGAGCCCCGCTACGACCTTCGCAAGGCGGATGTCATCGTCTCCCTCGACGCGGACTTCCTTGCCTCCGGCCGCGGAGGGGTTCGTTACGCGCGCGACTTCGCCGCCCGGCGGCGTGGCGGCGGCGACGAGCCGATGAATCGCCTGTACGTCGTCGAGCCGGCGCTCACCAATACCGGCGCCAGCGCGGACCATCGTCTGGCCGTTCGCGCAAGCGACGTCGAACGGCTGGCCATCGAGCTCGCGCGCCGGGTCGGGGTCGAGACCGGCGGCGGTGGCGGGCTCGACGAACATCGCCGCTGGCTCGACGCGGTTGCGCGCGACCTGAAGAAGCACCGGGGACGCAGCGTCGTCATTGCCGGCGAGCATCAGAGCGCAGCAGTGCATGCGTTGGCTCACGCCATGAACGTCGCATTGGGGAACGCCGGCGCGACGGTGACCTACTCCGATCCGATCGAGGCTCGCCCGGTCGCGCAGGCGCGAGAGCTCCGCGACCTGGTGGATGAAATGAACGACGGGCGGGTCGATGTGCTCGTCATCGCCGGTGTGAATCCGGTCTACGACGCACCGGCGGACGTCGGGTTTGCCGATGCGTTGCGCAAGGTCCGGCTCGCCGTGCACGTCGGTCTCTACGACGACGAGACCGCCCGACTTTGCCACTGGCACGTCAATCAAGCCCATCCGCTCGAGTCTTGGAGCGATGTCCGGGCCTACGACGGAACGGTGACGATTCTGCAGCCCCTGATCGAGCCGCTCTACGGCGGAAAGACGTTGCACGAGGTCGCTGCGGTGCTGCTCGGTGAGGTATCCTCGAGCCCGCGGGACATCGTTCGAGCGTACTGGAACAAGCGTCTCGGCGACGGAGGCTTCGAAAGGACCTGGCGCCGGTCGTTGCACGACGGTGTCGTTGCAGGAAGCCGATTGCCCGACCGACACGTCAGGCTGCGCGAAGGACTGGCCGGTGCGCTGGCCGATATCGGAGCGGGGAAGAAGACCGAGGGCATCGAGGTCGTGTTTCGGCCCGACCCGCACGTCTACGACGGGCGTTTCGCCAACAACGGGTGGTTGCAGGAGCTTCCCAAGCCGGCGACGCGGCTTACCTGGGACAATGCGGCTCTCGTGTCGCCGCGCTCGGCGACCGAATGGGGTGTGGCGAGCGGGGACGTGATCGAGATCAGCGCCCACGGCCGGCGCCTCGAGGCGCCCGTTTGGGTGAGCCCGGGTCAGGCCGACGGGTCGATCACTCTTCACCTCGGGTACGGCCGTCGCCGCGCGGGGCGGGTCGGGACCGGCATTGGTTTCGATGCGCACCAGATCCAGAGATTGGCTGCCTTGACGCACGATACCGGCGTCGAAATTCGCAAGACGGGCAAGCGCTATCAGCTCGTCACGACGCAGCAGCACCACAGCATGGAAGGGCGCGACTTGGTGCGCGAGACCACCCCGGGGGAGCTCGAGCACGGCGGTCACGAGCGCGGTGGCCACTCCGAGGAGGCCGAGGCCAGCCTCTACCCGGACGATCACCACTACGATGGCTATGCGTGGGGGATGACGATCGATCTCAGCGCCTGCATCGGTTGCGGCGTGTGTACGATTGCCTGCCAAGCAGAGAACAACATCCCCGTGGTCGGTAAGGATCAGGTGTCGCGCGGTCGCGAGATGCACTGGGTTCGGGTGGACCGTTACTTCGCGGGAGACCTCGACGCGCCTCGAGTTCTGCACCAGCCGGTGCCGTGCATGCAATGCGAAAAGGCCCCCTGCGAACTCGTCTGTCCGGTGAACGCCACGGTCCACAGCGACGAAGGGCTCAACGACATGGTGTACAACCGGTGCGTGGGCACGCGGTACTGTTCGAACAACTGCCCGTACAAAGTTCGCCGGTTCAATTTCTACCTCTACCAGGACTGGAACACCGAAAGTCTCAAGATGGTGCGCAATCCGGACGTTTCGGTGCGCAGCCGCGGAGTGATGGAAAAGTGCACGTACTGCGTGCAGAGGATCAGCCACGCCCGCATTACGGCCAAGCGCGAGGGCCGCAGCGTGCGCGACGGCGAGATCGTCACTGCGTGTGAGGCCGCTTGCCCCACCGGTGCCATCGTGTTCGGCGATACGAACGATCCTTCTTCGCGCGTGAGCAAGGCCAAGTCCGAGGCGCGCAACTACGACTTGCTCGGAGAACTCGGCACCCGCCCGCGTACGAGCTACCTGGCGGCGCTTCGCAATCCGAACCCGGCACTCGAGGACGAAGGAAAGGCGTGATGGCAGCATCGAGCGACAAAGCGACCGCGGTGAGCCGGCCGCAGCCGATCATCGCACCCGGGCACACGTTCCAAACCGTCACCGACAAGATCGGCGCCGTCGTTCTCGAAGGCAAGACGCCGTGGGGGTGGTGGCTCGGTTTCGCCATCGCGTTCAGCGGCCTGATGATGATGCTGGCGTCGGCGACCTACCTTTTCGTCTGGGGCGTGGGGGTTTGGGGCGTCAACATTCCCGTCGGCTGGGGCTTCGCGATCATCAACTTCGTGTGGTGGATCGGAATCGGACATGCGGGGACGTTGATTTCCGCCATCCTGCTTTTGCTCAACCAGACGTGGCGAAACTCGATCAATCGTTTCGCCGAGGCGATGACGTTGTTCGCCGTGGCATGCGCGGGGCTGTTTCCCATCGTTCACACCGGACGGCCGTGGCTCGCATACTGGCTGTTTCCCTATCCCAACACGATGTCGATCTGGCCGAACTTCCGCAGCCCTCTGATCTGGGACGTGTTCGCCGTTTCGACCTATGCGACCGTGTCGCTGCTGTTCTGGTACGTGGGATTGATCCCCGATCTGGCGACGCTGCGCGACCGGGCCAAGAACAAGTTCGCTCAAGTGGCCTACGGCATCTTCGCGATGGGGTGGCGGGGCAGCGCCCGGCACTGGCAGCGATACGAGACGGCCTACCTGTTGCTCGCTGGGCTGTCGACGCCGCTGGTCGTGTCGGTGCACACCGTCGTGAGCTTCGACTTCGCCGTCGGGATCGTTCCCGGCTGGCATGCGACGGTGTTCCCGCCGTACTTCGTCGCCGGTGCCATTTACGCGGGCTTCGCGATGGTGCTCACGATCGCGATTCCCTTGCGTAAGTTCTACGGCCTCGAAGATTTCGTCACGATGCGCCACCTCGACTTGATGGCGCGGGTGATGCTCGCCACGGGACTGTTCGTTTGTTACGGCTACATGACGGAAGCATTCATGGGCTTCTATAGCGCGAACCCTTACGAGAGCTATGTCATGCACAACCGATTCACCGGTCCCTATGCACCGGTCTACTGGTCGCTCATCCTCTGTAACGGGGTGACGATCCAGGCTCTGTGGTTCGAGCGCGTGCGCAAGAGCATCCCGGCACTGTTCGTGATTTCGTTGATCGTCGGTGTCGGCATGTGGCTCGAGCGCTTTGTCATCGTCGTCACGAGCCTGCACCGCGACTTCCTGCCGTCTTCTTGGGACATGTATGCGGGAACGGTTTGGGACTGGACTTTGTTCATCGGCACCCTCGGGCTGTTTTCGACGTTGCTGTTCCTGTTCATCCGATTCCTGCCGATGATCTCCATTTTCGAGATGCGCACACTGCTTCCCGAGGCCGAGGTGAAGGAGGGACATCGATGAGTGCCGCTGGCGGGTTGTACGGCTTGATGGCCGAGTTCGCGACCCCGCAAGAGCTGATTGCGGCGGTCCGGAAGACGCGGGAGGCGGGCTACAGCAAACTCGACGCGTACTCGCCGTGCCCGATCGAGGGGCTTTCAGAGGCACTGGGGTTCACGCGCAACCGGTTGCCTCTGATCGTACTGATCGGAGGAATCTTGGGGATGTGCGCCGGCTACGGCCTGGCCTACTGGACCTCGGCAATCGACTATCCGATCAACGTCGGTGGGCGGCCGTTTCACAGCTGGCCGTCGTTCATTCCGGTGACCTTCGAGACGACGGTGTTGTTTGCCGCCTTCAGCGCCGTTTTCGGCATGCTTGCGCTCAACGGCCTGCCGATGCCGTACCACCCGGTATTCAACGTTCCTCGCTTTGCTGCCGCGTCGCGGGACCGCTTCTTCCTGTGCATCGAGTCGAGCGATCCGCGTTTCGATCGCGAGGAGACGTGGAAGTTTCTTTCGAGTCTTGAACCGGCGATGGTCGCCGAAGTGGACGAGGAGCCGTCATGAGAACCGCGGGAGGCGATCAAGGTCGCTTGCTGAGCATTCGCGCGCTCGTCGCGACTGGAGTGCTCGTGGCGGCGCTGCCTCTTTCGGCTTGCCGCCAAGACATGCACAACCAGCCGCGCTACGAACCGATGGAGTACAGCGCGTTCTTTCCCGACCAGCGTGCGGCCAGACCGGTACCGGCAGGGACGGTGGCTCGCGGGCAGCTTCACGAAGACCAACACTTCTATACCGGCAAAGTAGGGGGCAGGTTCGCCGAAACGTTCCCCATGCCCATTACGCGGGCGCTGCTCGAACGTGGGCGCGAGCGGTACGATATCTACTGCAGCCCCTGCCACGACCGGACGGGGAGCGGCAGCGGCATGATCGTCCGGCGTGGCTACCTCGCGCCTCCGTCCTTCCACATCGAGAGGTTGCGGAGCCAGGCGCCGGGATACTTCTTCAACGCGATTACGAACGGATTCGGCAAGATGCCGTCTTATGCCTTGCAGATTCCGGTCGCTGATCGATGGGCGATCGTCGCCTACGTGCGCGCCCTGCAGCTCAGTCAGCACGCGACTTTGGCCGACGTGCCGGCTGCCGAGCGCGTCGCTCTGGAGGCCAAGTAGCGTGACGAGGATCGAAGCATCGGCTCAAGAATTGGTCCTTGGCCCGGGCAACGTGCTGCGTAAGGTTCAGCGCCTCGCTCTGGTCGCCGGGATTCTGGCCGCCCTCGCTAGCCTGGCTGGTGCGGCCGCCGCGCGGGACGAGTTCTACCGTGCGTACCTGGTGGCGTTTTTGTTCTGGCTTGGACCGGCACTCGGCTCGCTCGGCCTGCTGATGCTGCAGCACGTGACCGGCGGGCGGTGGGGAATCGCGCTTCGCCGGGTGCTCGAGGCGGGCGCCGGAACCCTTCCTTTGATGGCGCTGCTGTTCGTTCCGGTGATTCTCGGCATGCACTCCCTGTATGAGTGGACGCACACCGACGTGGTGGCCGGCGATGCGATCCTATCGCACAAAGAGCCGTACCTGAACGTTCCGTTCTTCCTCGTGCGCGCAGCCGCGTACTTCGCCGTGTGGATCGCCGTGGCCACACTCTTGATTCGTTGGTCCCGCAGGCAGGACGGCGGTGCGGATGCGGCGACGGCCAAGCGGATTCTGTTTCTCAGTCGTGGGGGCCTGATCCTCTATGGTCTGACGATGACGTTCGCCTCGTTCGACTGGGGGATGTCCCTCGAACCGCACTGGTACTCCCACATCTACGGCATTTTGATCATCGGAGGCCAGGCACTTTCGGCGATGGCGTTTGCGATCATCGTCGCCGCGGCGCTGGTCGGGCAGCCGGAGGTCGGTCGCTGGATCTCGCCGGATCGATTCCACGACCTCGGCAAGCTGATGCTCGCCTTCATCATGCTGTGGGCGTACTTCTCGTTCTCTCAGTACCTGATCATTTGGTCCGGGGATCTGCCGGAGGAGATACCGTGGTATCTGCACCGCTTGGCCGGCGGCTGGCGGACGATCGGAATCGGTCTCATCGTGCTGCACTTTGCGGTGCCGTTCGTCGTACTGCTATCGCGTGAGGTGAAGCGAAGGCCGGCGATGCTCGCTGCGGTCGCCGGTGCCCTGCTGCTGTTTCGATGGGTGGAGGTGTATTGGCTGGTGGTTCCGACGTTTCACCCGCACGGTGTATTCGTCCACTGGCTGGCCCCTGTCACGCTGATCGCCGTTGGCGGCCTGTGGTTTGCACTGTTCGTGCGGCGGCTCGACGGAACTCCGGTGCTGCCTCTCAGTGAACTGGAGCTTCTCCTGGAGGGGGAGGACTGAGCGATGAGCGCCGCGGCCAAGTACGAAACGAAAGACTTTCCGATGCGGACGGTCGTGATCGGCAGTCTCGGGCTGATCGCGATCATGCTGTTTTTCTCGCTGGCCATGTGGTGGCTGATGTTCCACTTCGCCAAGCGTGAGATGGCGGCAAGTGCGCCACCGCACCCGCTGGCCAAGGTCGAGGGCCCGGCCGTGCCACCTCAGCCGCGCCTGCAGCCCAAGCCGAGGCAGGATCTGCTCGCGCTGAGGGCGTGGGAGACGGAGGTGCTGAGCTCGTACGATTGGGTGGACAAGGACGAGGGGATCGTGCGCATTCCAATCGAGCGGGCGATGGATCTACTGGCACAGCGGGGCCTACCGTCTCGCCCGGCCGGGTCGGCGACCGAAGGAGCCCGATGAAGGAGCACGCCTACATCGATCTCGCCACGGGCGGGCGCTCCGGGGCCGCCCGGCAGTCGGCGGGCACCTCCTGTCAGGCGTGCAGATTGCCCGCGGCCGTCCGGGCCGTGGTGGTCGTCGCCGTCGTTGTGGCGCTGGCGAGCCCGGCCGAGGCCGCGCGCGGAGCACGGGCGAAGAACCTTCTCGAGGGGGTGAACATCGAGCAGCGCATCGGCACGATGCTGCCGCTCGACGCGGTCTTCAAGGACGAGGCCGGCAAGGACGTCGCGCTCGGAGAGTTCTTCGGTCACGACCGGCCTGTGGTGCTCGCACTGGTGTATTACGAGTGTCCGATGCTCTGTACGTTGGTTCTCAACGGGCTCGTAAAAGCGTTTCGCGCCCTCAAGTTGCTCGATTTTATGCCCGGCAAGCAGTTCGAGGTCGTTGTGATCAGCTTCGATGCCAAGGAGACGCCGCGACTGGCCGCCGCCAAGAAGAGTACGTACGTCGATGCGTACGGCGTGCCGGAAACCGCCGGTGCGTGGCACTTCCTGACCGGTCCTCAGGCGTCGATCGACGCGGTGACCGAGGCCGTGGGCTTTCAGTATCGCTACGATCCGGACAAGGATCAGTTCGCCCACGCGGCGGGAATCATGATTGCGTCACCGCAGGGCAAGCTGTCCCGCTACCTGCTGGGTATCGAGTACGCTCCGCGCGACATGCGATTGGCGCTGACCGAGGCGTCGGAGAACAAGGTCGGCTCGATCGCCGAACAGCTTTTGCTTCTTTGCTATCACTACGATCCGGAAACGGGAAAATACACTGCCGCCGCGATGACGGCGCTGCGGGTCGCAGCCGTTGCTACGGTGATTGCGATCGTGTCGCTCATCGTCGTGATGCGCCGTCGAGAGGGGCGCCCGCGGGCAAAGAGTTGATAGGACGATGCTGACGACGTTGGGACTATCGCCGGAACGCGCGTCGACCGTTGCAGGTCGCTACGACGCACTGTTCTTCTTCTTGGCCGCGGTGAGCGTGTTCTTCGCGGTTCTCATCGCGATCCTGATCGTGACGTTCGCCATCCGCTATCGGCGGCGTTCGCCCAATCAGACGGGGGCCGACATCCATGGCTCTATTGTGCTCGAAACCGTGTGGTCGGGGATTCCTTTCGCCATTGCGATGTTCGTGTTCGTCTGGTCGGCGAGCCTGTTCCTGACCATGTCCCGCCCGCCCGATGATGCGATGGAGGTTTTCGTCGTCGGCAAACAATGGATGTGGAAGCTCCAGCACCTTGAAGGGCGCCGCGAGATCAACCAGCTGCACGTTCCCGTGGGCCGTCCGGTGAAGCTGACGATGACGTCCGAAGACGTCATCCACAGTTTTTATGTCCCGGCTTTCCGCATCAAAGCCGACGTCGTACCCGGTCGCTACACCACCGTATGGTTCGAGCCGACGAAGGTAGGGACCTTCCATCTGTTTTGCGCCGAGTATTGCGGCACCGAGCACTCGCGAATGATCGGCGAGGTGATCGTTCAGGAGCCGCACGAGTACGAACGGTGGCTCAAGGGTGGCGGAGCGGCGGCCGGCGGGCTGCCCGGCGCGCCCGAGGGACTGTCCATGGCGGCTCTCGGCGGCGCGCTGTTCAATACGAGCGGTTGTCCGACCTGTCACCTGGTCGACGCCAGCGGGGATCCTTCGGTGACGGTGGGACCGCCGCTTTACGCTGTCTACAAGCGCGAAGTGGAGCTCGAGGACGGGCGAACGATCGTTGCGGACGAAGAGTATCTGCGCCGCTCGATCCTCGAGCCCATGAAGAACATCGTGCGCGGCTACAAGGCCCTGATGCCGACCTACGAGGGGCGGCTCAGTCAGATCGAGGTGCTACAGCTCGTCGCGTACCTGAAGTCGCTCAGCGAGGAGGCGCCGGCCGCCTCCGGCGAACAACCCTCGCCGGCGCCGAGCCCCGCCGACACGGAGTCCTGACCATGCAAGAGCAGCGATTGAACTACCTCAATGCGTCGCGCGGTATCCGTTCCTGGCTGCTGACCGTCGACCACAAGCGCATCGCGATCCTCTATTTGATCTCGATCACCGTGTTCTTCTTCGTGGGCAGCATCTTCGCCGCCATGGTACGCCTCGAGCTGCTTACGCCGGCCGGCGATCTGGTCAGCTCCGATACGTACAACCGGCTGTTCACGATGCACGGCGTGGCGATGATCTTCTTCTTCCTGATCCCATCGATTCCCGCCGTGCTCGGCAACTTCCTCGTGCCGATCATGATCGGAGCGAGGGACCTGGCCTTCCCGCGGTTGAATCTGCTCAGCTGGTACATTTTCGTGATCAGCGGCGTGATCGCGCTGGTCGCCATGTTCACCGGCGGCGTGGATACCGGCTGGACGTTCTACACCCCGTACAGTACGGCTGCTGCGACGACGGCGGTGATTCCGTCGGCGATTGCGATCTTCATCAGTGGGTTCGCGTCGATCCTGACGGGGCTGAACTTCATCGTCACCATCCACCGCATGCGCGCTCCGGGGCTGACGTGGATGCGCCTGCCGCTGTTCATCTGGGCCCACTACGCGACGAGCGTGATTCAGCTCCTCGGGACGCCGGTCGTTGCGATGACGATCCTGTTGGTCGCGCTCGACCGGGCTCTGAAGTTCGGGATTTTCGATCCGGAGCTCGGCGGCGATCCGATCCTGTTTCAACACTTGTTTTGGTTCTACTCCCATCCGGCCGTCTACATCATGATCCTTCCCGGCATGGGCGTGATGAGCGAGATCGTTTCGTGCTTCGCCCGCAAACGCGTGTTCGGGTACCCGTTCATCGCCATGTCGAGTCTGGCGATCGCCTTCCTCGGCTTCCTGGTTTGGGGGCACCACATGTTCGTGACGGGGCAGTCGGTCTACGCCTCTCTGATCTTTTCGGTCCTGAGCTTCGCGGTCGCGATTCCTTCGGCCGTAAAAGTGTTCAACTGGACGGCGACCCTCTACAAGGGCGCCATATCGTTCGAGGCGCCGATGCTGTACGCGCTGGGATTCATCGGCCTGTTCACGATCGGTGGTCTGACGGGCCTGTTTCTCGCCGCGCTCGGCCTCGATGTTCATTTGCACGACACGTATTTCGTGGTCGCCCACTTCCACTACGTAATGGTCGGGGGCGCCGTCATGGCGTACCTTGGCGCGGTGCACTTCTGGTGGCCGAAAATCACGGGGCGGATGTACTCGGAGCTTTGGGCCAGGGTCTCGGCCGTGATCGTGTTCTTGGGCTTCAATTTGACGTTCTTCCCGCAGTTTCTCCTCGGGTACCTCGGCATGCCCCGGCGCTACCATTTTTACCCGCCGGAGTTCCAGGTGCTCCACGTGATGTCGACCGCGGGAGCGACGATCCTGGGAATCGGCTACCTGCTGCCGGCGATTTACTTCGTCTGGTCGCTGCGGCGTGGAGCGGAGGCGGGTCCGAATCCTTGGGGCGCGAAGGGGCTCGAATGGGAGATCCCGTCGCCTCCGCCGACCGAGAACTTCGACCAAATTCCAGTCGTCGAGGAAGAACCGTACAACTACCCAGCCGTTCAGCCGGAGGTTCAAGGTGTCGCATAGTCATTCCGCCGCTGAGGGCTACGTCGCCCACCAGTTCGAAGACGCCGATCAGCAGTTCGAGTCGGCGACCCTAGGAACGTGGATGTTCCTGGTCACCGAGATCATGTTCTTCGGGGCGATGTTCGCCGCCTACGTCGTCTATCGGACGGCCTATCCCACGGCGTTCACCCACGGCAGTCATCATCTCGATATTCGCCTCGGCGCCACGAACACCGCGGTGCTCATCGCAAGCAGCTTTGCGATGGTCATGGCGGTCCACAGTGCGCAGCTGGGAAAGCGCAATGCTCTGGTGGGTTGGCTATTGACCACGATCGCGATGGGCTCGACGTTCGTCGGGATCAAGATGTTCGAGTACCATCACAAATTCGTCGAAGGCCTGGTTCCGGGTCCGCTGTTCACGTACGTCGCTCCGGATGCCAAGCAGCAGGAACTGTTCCTGTCGCTTTACTTTGCGATGACCGGAGTCCACGCGCTGCACATGCTGATCGGGATCGGCATCCTGATCTGGCTGACTGTTCAGTCGCTTCGCGGGCGCTTTAGTGCCGAGTACTACAACCCGGTCGAATGTGCGGGCCTCTACTGGCACTTCGTCGACGTTGTGTGGATTTTCTTGTTCTACCTGCTCTACCTGATCGGCAGGCACTGATTGGAGCATCCGATGGCCGGACACATCGAATCCGTTCGCAATTACGTTCTCGTCCTCATTGCCCTCATGATCCTGACGGTCCTGACCGTCTACGCGGCCTTCATCGACATGGGGATTCTCAACGAGGTCGTCGGCCTTGGGATCGCCACCACCAAGGCGATTCTGGTGATGATGTTCTTCATGCACCTGCGCCATAGCGTCGGCCTCGTCAAGATCGTCGCCGCCAGTGGCGTGTTCTGGTTGGTGGTTCTGATCCTGCTTGCGATGTCCGACTACGCAACGCGCGGCCTGCTGGGAATCCCCGGGCGCTGAAACGCCTGCCCCGGTGGTGCTCGGCGTCCGGTAAGCCGGAGGCGG
>CAZQYE010000013.1:0-20217 GCA_964597375.1 uncultured Myxococcales bacterium | reverse complement strand
CGAGTCGAGGCCTTCTCATCGGCTATAAACCGAACGACGACGGCACCTTCGAGTATCGGACGTGGGTCAATGGGAGGCCCGTACAGAAATCGGTGGGTTTCCGCGACGAGGACGGCCTGTTGTGGTTTACCAAGCGCGAGACGTACGACGGTCAGGGTCGCGTCATTGCCCGCCAGACGCTCACGTACGACAACGACCGAGAGGTGATGAATTCGACGTACGAGCAAGTCGATCCCGAGACGGGCAAGGTCCTCAAGAGCGTCAGCCGGGAGGTTCCGTACGCTCCTCCCAGCGAGAAGGAAGACGAGCAGAGCGAAGACGAAGGCGGCGAGTAAGGCCACCTGTCCGGCCATGAAAGTCGTCCCCGTACACCAGCTTCTCGACAATTACGCCTACGTTTTCGTGGATCCCGATGGGATTGCCGGCGCAGTCGACGTCGCCGAAGCCGGGCCGGTGCTCGAGGAGGTCGATCGACTCGGAGCAAGGCTTACAGCGGTTCTCTCGACGCACCACCATTACGATCACGTAGGCGGAAATGAAGAGATTCTCGCTCGTTGCGAGGAAGGAATAGAGATCTACGGCTCGCGCGAGGAAGCCGACCGAGTTCCCGGCCTCACACGCGCTCTCGCCGACGGTGAATCGTTCCGAGTGGGTTCGCTCGAAGTGCGCGCGATTTACATTCCAGCGCACACGCGCGGCCACGTTGCCTACTACTTCGAGCGTGAGGGGGTCGTTTTCACCGGTGATACGTTGTTCGCCGGTGGATGCGGTCGCTTGTTCGAAGGGGACGCGGCGCAAATGCTCGACTCCCTGCGCCGGCTTGCCTCGTTGCCGGACGACACGCTGGTCTACTGCGGGCACGAGTACACCCAAGCGAACCTCGAGTTCGCCGCGGTGCTCGAGCCGAACAATCCGGATCTTGCGCGGCGCCGCGAAGAAGTCGCTGCGCTGCTCGCTCAAGGGAAGCCGACGGTGCCGACGACGATCGCGATCGAGAAGCGTACCAATCCCTTTCTCAGAAGCGACAGTCCTGAGCTGCGGGCGTCCATTGCCGAGCGCACCGGAGTCCGGGGCGACACGGTCGCCGTATTCGCGGCTACGCGTCGACTCAAAGACGAGTTCTGAGCTCTTGCCCTGCTAGCGGCTGATCCGCTCGTACACGATGATCGGCCGGGCGACGTGGGGAAACACGGCGGCGCGCCGGCGCCGGTAGCGGGAAGCCGCCCACCGTTCGAACTGGCTGCGGTATTCGCTGTGCCATCGTCGCGCCAGGAAGATCCGCTCGGGTCGCTGGGCGTCGAGTGAGGCGAGCATCGCCGGAAAGCCTCCCGGCGTGTGGTCGGCAGCGAAGCGGTCGACGCCGAACCACATGTACGGCCACGGCCAAATGCTGTGGCGCCCGCTGTGGATGAGCAGCTCGGGGACGCCGATCGCGACGATCGGGGCCCGGGCGGGGACGCCGGCGAGCAGATCATCGAAGGCCGCCGCTTGCTCGTCGTAGGTGAGCGGCGGGTGAAAACGCTCGCTGTGGGTGTCCAGCGCCAGGGCGACGGCTGCCGCGATGACGGCCAGCATGGCCAGGCGCCACGCGACTTCCTCGAGCCGGGAAGCAAGGGCCGCAATCCCGCTGGCGAGTCCGGCCGCCAGGGGCGGACCGAGCAGAATCGTGTCCGGCCACGCCTGCAGACTGAGGAACGTCAGCGCCAGGTACGCCAGTCCCGCCACCCCCAAGGACAGCGGTATGCCGGTAGCCCGCTTCTTCCCGCCGATCCGGCAAAGGAGGGCGCCGGCGGCCGCCGCTGGGAGCAAGGCGAGCAGATCGGCGTTCCACTGGCGCAGCAAGTGCCACAGCCGGCGGAGGGTAGCGGCCGGGGATCGAAGTTTCTCTTGGACGTAAGCGACGTTGAAGACGACCGCATCGCTGAAGAACGCAGTCGTCGAACCCGACACGCCAAGCCACACGAGAAAGGCCGCGGCCACGGCGCCGGCCCCGGCCATCGTCCGCACCAGCGCTTTTGGCTGGCGGCGCTCGGCGGCGGCGCCGAGCAGAAACACGACGCCCGGTTGCCAGCACAGCACGGCGAAGCCGCCGAGAGCACCGGCGAGTACGTCGCGCCCGCGGCCCGAGGCCAACAGGCAGCCGAGGCCGAAGACCGTCGTTGCAACCTTCGGACGCACGCCCTCGAGGGCCGCCAGCGGCCACTGCTCGAACGCGAGCAGCAGCGCGCCCGCCGCCAAGGCGACGATTGCCGGTGCCGATCGGCGACACAGCAGGAACAAGAGCGCAGGGCCGGCGGCCCCCAGAGCCAGGAAGAGCAGGTGTGCCCCTTGAAGCGGCTCCAGGCCGAGGCGGCTGCCGGCCCAAGCGCCAGCGGCACCGAGGAACGCCGCACCGGGGGTCTTGTGCAGGAAGATGTCGCGATACGGGAGTCGTCCGTCGAGCAACGCCAGGCTCATGTAATCCCAGGTGGCAGGGTCGAACATCACCGGCCGTGTAAGCGGCGCGAAGGCCAGCAGATAGGCGAGCCCGGCCAGCCACAGCGCGATTGCAGTGAGCGAGTCCGACTTGTCGTTCACGGCTGATCGGGAAGCGGCGGCGGCCGAAACACGCTGACGACAGGACCCAACTCCTGTGGGCCGGGCGCGATTCGGACCAGCCGGGGCCACTTGAAGATGCGGCGATAGCGCTCGACGATCTGCGGGTAGCGTTTCTCCGGATCTCGAAGGAACCGCCGGTAGACGAGGCTCGATACGACCACGGCGTCGACACCATTGCGCTGGTACCACCGGGGCTCACGGAAGGCCGCCGACCACAGGTACTCGACCCGATAGCGGGTCGGGTCCGGCCGCGGTCCATACTCTTCTCGTACGATCCGCGCACCGGCCGGCAGGTTCGCCTCGATCCAGCGCTGCGCCCGTTCCCTCGTGTCGCGGTTGCCGAAGCGGGCGGCCGTGTGCACCGCCACCCGAGCCGGAGCCGCCAAGACCAGGATCAAAGCTGCGGCTGCGCACCCGGCGACTAGCCTGCCCCTGCGGCGGGCCGCTTCGACGAGCAGACCTGCGCCACAACCGGCGGCGACGGCGGCTAGCGTGAGCGGTGGAATCAAATTGCGCTCGAAACGTACGCGCACCGTTCCCAGCCAGGCGAACCAGCACAAGGCTGTGATGGCGATGGTGAGAAGCACGAACGAGGAGCGGTTGCGTTGGTGGATCCAGTCGCGGAGCGCGGCGCCGCACGCGACGGCGTTGCCGGCGAAAAGCGCGAGCATTCCGGTGGTCCCCAGGCCGCCGTCGGCAAGCCGTTCGATGTACCAGCTCCAGTTGGCGTTGCCTTCCGAACCCAGGTGCCCGGTGGTGTAGTGCTCTCGCACGACGCTCAAGTCAGCGAGGAAGACGCGCCAGTCGAGAACCGCGAAAGGGCATAGAAGGACGAACGCACAAGCCGCCGCCGCAGCGAGCAGGAATGGGTTGCGCCAGCGCGTCCCCGGTGCGCCGACGCTGAGCAGCATCAGTGCGGGCAGCGCCACCGCGGCCGTGTACTTGGTCGCGGTGGCGGCGCCCAGCGCGGCACCAGCGCCCAGCACTGCTGCCTTCGATGGTGGAGCTGCGGCCAGGGCGAAGGCGAGTAAAAGCCAGCCTGCCGCAGGCACGTCGGTCGTCAGATAGTGCGAGTGCTCGACGTGCAGGGGCAAAACGGCGAGCAGCGCTGCCGCTGCCAGCGCGGCGGGTGCTCCCGCGATGCGCCACGCGAGCAAGCCGGCCGCGGCGACCGACAGCGTGCCGGCCACGGCGACCAGCCGCCTGCCGGCGAGCAAGGCCGGCCAGGACCAGGGGCCGAGGTCCGAAGGCCCGTAGGCCGGACCGCTCGGGACGGTCAGGTCCATGCCGCCCAGCCGGTGGTAGGCCAGAGCGATTGCGGTTTCGGCGTAGATGAGTGCCGAGGGGTAGCGAAAGAAATGCGGGTTCGGATCGCCCCGTTCGGCCATCCGCAATGCCGGCTTCAACACGAACGGTTCGTCGAAATGGTAGCCGTAGGGAGCCCCCCAGTCGGTCCCGTACCAGCGCAGGGCGAGAGCGACGAGCGATACAGCGGCCACGATCGCGACTGCGGGACGGGACGGGCGCACCAAGCCAGGATGCCGCAGGCAGGGGCGGCGGCCAAGCTGCGGAGTTCGTTGCCGCCGTCGGCGATGTCCATCACAATGCGCGCATGCCAGCGATCATCGGTCTGACGGGCGGAATCGGTTCAGGGAAGTCCACGGTGGCCGCCATGCTCGCCGAGCGTGGTGCCCGCGTGATCGATGCCGACCGCGTGGCGCACGAGGTCTACGCGCCGGGTACCGAGGGACACGAACGGGTGATCGAGCGTTTCGGCCCTGCGATCCTGGCCGAGGATGGTTCGATCGACCGTTCGAAGCTCGGCGAGATGGTGTTCGACGACGAGCAGGCGCTCGCCGACCTCAATGCGATCGTCCACCCGCTGGTGCGCAAGGAAATCGCCAGGCGTCTGCTCGAGGCCGAGCAGGACGATCCCGGCGGTGTCGTCGTGATCGAGGCTGCATTGATGGTCGAAACCGGGTGGACCGGCGGCGCCGGTGAACTCTGGGTCGTGATCGCCGATCCGGAGGTCGTCGTCGAGCGGCTCGTGCGCCTGCGTGGAATGGATCCGGTGCAGGTGCGGCTCCGGCTGTCGGCGCAGGCCGACAACGAAAGGCGCCGCCGGGTCGCTACGCGAGTGATCGAAAACGACGGTACGCTCGAAGAACTCGAAGCGGCTGTCGATGCCGCATGGAACGAGTTTCTCGAGGGGCGCTCGTGAACGTCTGCCAAGCGCTCGATGAGGCTTGCCGCCGATTCGCCGAACGCCCGGCGCTGGTTAGCCTACGCGACGGCGGCGAGCGGAAAACGAGCTACCGCGAACTGTACGACCTTGCACTGGCGTTTCGCGCGGACTGGCTCGAGCGTGGATTGCAGCCGGGAGATCGGGTCGCGGTGCTGTTGGACAACAGCGTGGCGCTGGTGGCCAGCGAATGGGCGTGCTTGCTGGGCGGTTTTCTGTGGGTCGCCCTCAGCTCGCGCTGGTCGGCCGAGGAGATCGACGCGGTCTTGTCCGATTGCCGGCCGTCGCTGCTGCTCGCGGGCAACCGGCAGCGCGAGCTGGCTCGGGCACTGGCGCCCCCGCGCGATTGTCGCCTGGAATACGTCGACGAAGACCAGCCGGCCGTCGGAGCGGCCGCCGCGCGGCCGCGGCGTTGGCCGGCGCCGGGCGATCCGGTCCGAATCCGATACACTTCGGGAACCGCTGGAGCGCCCAAGGGGGCGGTTCTCACGCGCTCGAACTACGACGCGTCGGTTGAGACTGTCGCCGGCGTCCTCGGACCCCTGAGCGAGGGAGATGTGGTCGTTCAAGCGGCACCGATGACCCATGCAAGCGGCGCCATGCTCATACCGCACCTGCTCGTCGGTGCACGCGCGTTGCTCACCGGCCGCTTCGACGCGCAGGCGTTCATCGAGCAAGTGCAGCGCTACGGCGGAACGGCGGCGTTCTTGGTGCCGACCATGCTCGTGCGCGTACTCGAAGCCCTCGATCGCCCCGAGCGGCTTTCCTCGTTGAGAACGATCGTATACGGCGGCGCATCGATGCCCGTGGATCGACTCGTGCGCGGACTCGAGCTGCTCGGCCCCGTGTTCGTGCAAATCTACGGCCTGACGGAATCCACGTGGCCGGTCACGGCGCTCAGCAAGGAAGACCACCTGCGACGTCCCGGCGAGGACGTTGCGGGCTGGCACGCTCGCCTGGCCTCCTGCGGGCGGCCGACCGCGGTCGGGGAGCTGCGGGTGGTCAAGCCCGGCGGCGAGGACGCCGCCCCGGGGGAAGCAGGCGAGATATGGGTCCGCGGGCGCAACACGATGCGAGGGTACTGGGGCGGAGTCGACGACGAGCAAGGCAAGGGCCTCGACGAAAACGGATGGATGCACACGGGCGATGTCGGGATCCGCGACGGTGAGGGGTATGTGACGATCATCGACCGCCTCCACGACATGATCGTCAGCGGTGGCTTCAACGTCTACCCGCGCGAAGTCGAACACGCGTTGTCTTCGCACCCAGGCGTGCTCGAGAGCGCAGTCGTCGGCCGGCCCCATCCCGACTGGGGAGAGGCCGTTCACGCGTTCGTCGTGCTGCGCCCGGGTGCCTCAGCAACCGAGCAGGAGCTGATCGCGCACTGCGGCCGGCATTTGGCCGGCTACAAGAAGCCCAAGCAGATCGAGTTCGTCGATAGCCTGCCCAAGAACGCATCCGGCAAAATCCTGCGGCGCGTTCTCCGCGACCGGCTGAGGCAGGCCGTCGCCGAACGCCGGTGAACAAGGAACCGGCGAGCGGCTAGTGCGTGCGTGTCTCGGCGCCGGTCGCCTGGCGGACGAGTCGGTCGACGAGCGAGGCCATGTCCAGCCCGGCGCAGGCCCACAGGCGCGGGAACATGCTGATCGCGGTGAATCCCGGAATCGTGTTGAGTTCGTTGAAGAGGACGCGTCCGTCCTCGATGAAGAAGTCGGCCCGCGCCAACCCGCGGCAACCGATCAGCTTCCATACGGCCGTGGCGAGCTCGCGGATGACGTCGAGCTGCGCTTGGTCCACCTCGGTCGGCGCGCGCAGCTCCGCACTGTCCGCCACATATTTGCTGTCGAAGTCGTAGAAGCCTTCTCGCGTGACAATCTCGCCCGGCGGCGAAAGTTCCGGCTCGTCGCTTCCGAGCATCGCGATCTCGATCTCGCGGCCGCGTACGGCCCGCTCGACGAGCACACGCCGGTCCCATCGACGGGCCGACTCGAGGGCCCGGCTCAAGTCGCGCCGATCGCTGACGCGCGAGATTCCGACCGAGGAGCCGAGGCGGGCCGGCTTGACGAAGCACGGAAAACCGAACGTTTCCTCGATCCGTGGAGCGAGTTGGTCGGCGCTGGCGTCGCCTGCTGCGAGGAACTCGACTTGGGCGATTCCCGCTCCCAGGCACAGCGTTTTCATCACCAGCTTGTCCATCGCCATCGCCGACGCTGCGCAGCCCGCGCCGACGAACGGCACGCCGAGTGTTTCGAGAAGGCCCTGAATGCTGCCATCCTCACCGCCGGGCCCGTGCAAGACGGGAAACACGACGTCGCAGGATCCGGCCTCGATCGAAGGCGAGCCGGGAGCCGGGAGCAACAGTGCCTTGCCTTCGGCAGATGCAAGGACGACCGGGCACCCGTCGTCCGGGCCGACCTCGAGCAGCTCCGTGGCGGCGCGCTCTAGAATGGACCGGTGGTCTCCGAACCGCCAGGTTCCTTGTGGATCGATAGCGACCGTCGTGACGTGATGGCCGGCCTCCCTGAGGGCCGCCGCCACGGCCGCTGCCGATCGCAGCGAGACGGGGTGCTCTGCCGAGACGCCGCCCATGAGAAGCAGGACTCGCCTTGAATCGCGTGCCACGGCGTTTCTCTATCACCCTCCGCGAGTAGAAAAAGGGCCGCCGGGGGGAGCGCCGCACAGCCACGCTCGTAGGTGCCGGATTACGCCGTCGAATCGGAGGCATAAGCGGGGGTGAAGAGAGCCTTAACCCGATCATTAGCGGGGCGTTTGCCCGGCGGCGAGAATGGAGTAATATTAGCGATCGTCGTCAGCTCATGTGCGTGCGTAAAACGATTTAATCGAAGCTGGGGTTCCGGGAGTTCCGATGCATATAGAAACCCTGAAAATATTCTGCGACGTCGTGGAGAACCAGAGTTTTTCGCTCGCCGCGTCTCAAAACTTCATCACGCAGTCGGCCGTCAGCCAGCAGATTCGCGGTCTCGAAGAGCGCTACGGAAAGCGACTGCTCGAACGGAAGCGCGGCAGTGTCCGCCCGACCGTGGCGGGGGAGATCCTTCATCGCGCGAGCCGGGAGATCCTGCACCTGTTCAACGAGATGGAGGCGGAGCTACAGGGCCTCAGCAACGTCATTACGGGCAGCGTGCGAGTCGGGACGGTTCACAGCGTCGGCCTCTACCAGTTGTCCGATCCCCTCAAGGCGTACTTCGCCGACTTTCCGCACGTCAACGTGTACCTGGAGTACGACCGGGCGAGCCATGTCTACGAGCAGGTTCTGCGCGGCAACGTCGATCTCGGCATCGTTGCCTACCCGACGGCACGCGCCCGCATCACAGTCCTCGAGTTCCGCAGCGATCGCCTGGTGATCGTCTGCGCGCCCGACCACCCGCTTGCCGAACACGCGGAACTAAAGCTCGAAGCGCTCGATGGTGAGAAGTTCATTGGGTTCGAACGCGGCATCCCCACACGCCAGGCGCTCGATCGCATGTTCGAGGAACGCGGTATCTCGGTGCAGTACGTGGCGGAACTCGACAACATCGAGATGGTCAAGCGTCTGGTCGAGGTCGGCGCCGGCGTAGCACTGATTCCGGAAAAGTCGTGCGTGCATGAAGTGCACAGCGGCTCGCTCGTGAAGATCGAGTTGGCCGAGCGATCGCTCGAAAGGCCGATCGGGATCATCCACCGGACCGGCAAGCACTTCAGCCCGGCGGCGGAAAAGTTCATCGAGTACCTGCAGCGCGGCCGCGACGAGCGCGCCGCCCGGCGCCCCGAAGCCAGCAAGCGCAGCGCGTAACGTCCTGGTCCGGTCGTATTGGACGCGCGGGTTTGGTCAGCCGCCGGTAAGCGCAGGGAGAACCTCTCGCGCGAACAATTCGAGGGTCTCCGGCATTCCGAGGTCGCCGAAGAGGACGGCGAAGTCTTCGACTCCGGCCGCCTGCTTGCGGTGCAGCGCCGCGGCGACCTGATCTGGGGTTCCACACACCGCCATCGTGTCGAGGTCGACGAAACCGCCGATGAGCATCTGGGCGAGTTCGCGTTTGCCTCGTAGCGCCGTCTCGTCTGCCGCGAGAACGACCGCGACTTGCTCGCTGATCGCGATCTCGCTGCGCGGGCGTCCCTCGGTCTGGCAGTGGCGCTCGAGTGCCTCGAGATGTTCGGCGAGGCGCCCGGCGGCGGGCATCGGGCAGTTCCACCTTTGCGCATAGCGGGCGACCAGCTTCATCATCACCCGCGGTCCGGCGCCGCCGAGCGTGATCGGCAGCGGGCGCTGGAGGGGCTTTGGTTCGAACGGGGCGTCGGCGAAGCGGTAGTACCTGCCCTCGTACGTGGTACGGGGCTGCTCGAACAGACTGCGGACGATGGCGAGAGACTCCCCGAGCTGAGCGAGTCGGACGCCCAGGGGCGGAAATTCGAATCCGTACGCCCTGTACTCTTCTTCCATCCAGCCGGCTCCTAAGCCAAGCTCGATTCGGCCGCCGCTCACGTGATCGGCGGTGGCCACGATCTTGGCCAGGATACCGGGGTTTCGATAGGAGTTGCACGTGACGAGGACGCCGAGCCGCAGGCGCTCGGTCGCTTCGGCCAGCGCGGTGATGGTGGTCCAGCCTTCGAGAAAATCCACGTCGGGTGCGCCGCGGGCCCACATGTGGTCGACGAGCCACAGTCCCTCGTAGCCGAGAGCCTCGACGTCGCGGGCGCGCTGCTTGAGGGCAGCGTAGTCGAGGGCGCCTTGAGGAAGGAAGACGGATACGGTCGCGTTTCGCATGGTTGCAACTCCCCGCTGTAGCGGCTGCGGCTGGCATACGGCATCGAGGGCGACTTCACAACCGCGGCTGCCGCGGGCGTGAAAAACGCCGTTCCGGGCGCTATCGTGGTCGGTGCCGGTTGGCGAGGAGCGGCGATGGCCAGTGGGAGCAGAAAAAGTGGTGGCGCGCCGTTCAACAACCCGTTCGCCGAGCAAGCGCGCCGCCTGAAGAAACGGTTGCGCCGGGCCATGAGCAAACCGCCCCCGCGCGAGGCGGAGCACTCGGTCGAGGAAGAGATCGATCCTTTCGATGAGGCCGTCCGCGGTGCGGTGCCCCTCGCCAAAGGTGAGGGGCGAGTGCCTTCGCGCCGCCGGCGCGCGGATGCGCACCTTCCGCCCCAGCGATCGTTTGCACAGGAACTCGACGAGCATCCCTTCGACTTGAGATTCTCGGAGGGGTTCATTCGAGGGCGCGCGTACGGGGTGAGCCGCCAGACGATCGCACGACTCGAACGCGGTGAGTTCGCGGTTCAAGATCACGTCGATCTTCACGGCATGGTGCTCGAAGACGCGCGCGCTTGCGTCGATGAGTTCTTGCAAATTGCGCACAGGCGCGGCCGGCGCTGCGTCCTCGTGATCACGGGCAAGGGGCGCAACTCCCCGGGACAGGTGGGAGTGCTGCACGATCAGATTCCCAAATGGCTCGCGCGCGGGCCGAGCGCTCGGTTGGTTCTCGCGTTTTCCACTGCGCGTGATTGCGACGGTGGAATCGGTGCACTGTACGTCTTGCTGCGAAGGCATGGTTCGCGTAAGAATCGCATCGATGTGGAAGAGGGGGCCGGTGACTGAGGCGTGCCGGGGGTACGCCAGCGAAACTCGTTCGCCGGCCCGGACCGGGCGAAGCGTGCCTTTGCGCTGGACTCGCCGGGGATCGTGGTGGATGTTGCGGAGGTGGTCATGGCGAAGCGCGTACGATCGCGACGGCTCGTTTACGTAGGAGAGGACGGCGATCTCTATCAGAGCAGCGACGCTCGGTCGTCGCAGCGCTTGACCTGGGGCTGGAACGGCTCCGGCGAACCTTCTCGGCTCGAATACGTGTGGCCTTCCTACTCGCCCGACGGCTCGCTCGTCGCCTGCTTCGGGGTTCGTGCCGGCGGTGCACCCGAGGCCGGTCTTTACGCCGTGGCCGAGGACGGAGTGGCCATGCATGAGCTCTGGCGCATGCGCGGCGCGGCGCCCATCTGCGAGAGCTGGTCGCCGGACTCACGGCGCATTGCCCTACTGCTGCAAGACGATGCCGGCTTGCGGCTCGAGCTCGCCGACGTCACGCGCCCCGGCGAGACGCGGATCCTCGACAGCGGCTCGCCGGTCTTCTGGTCGTGGTCTCCGGCCGGCCGTTACCTGGCCGTGCATACGGGCGGCAGCTTGACGGTTTCCGAAGACGCACGCTTGTCGATCTTTTCCACGGACGACGACTGTGAGGAGATCGTTCGTCTCGCCCCGGGCGAGTTTCGGACCCCGGCCTGGTCGCCCGACGGGACGCGGCTGGCTTATGTCGACGCCAGCGACGCCCGCAGGGAGTATCTCTCGATCTACCGGCTCGCCGATGGGGTCACCGAGATCGTCTGTCCGGTGGAGGGCCACTGTGCGTTGTTGTGGTCACCCGATGGGCGCTACCTCGCGTTTTCCGAAGCGCTCGGTGAGACGCCCCACTTATTCACCGGCGTGACGCTGGTCGAGGCACGTACCGGGCGTACCGAAGTCGTAGGAACGGAAAACATCGTCGGCTTTTTCTGGTCTCCATGTTCGCGCCGGCTGATCCTCGTCGGATTCAGCGAGGGAGGCAGCATGCAATGGTCGGTACTCGACGTCACCGGCTCGACGCGGCGGCTGACCCCGCGCTTCTATCCCAGCCAGGAACTCATCTACTACTGCTGGTTCTTCGATCAGCTCGCTCCTTCTCATCCGCTCGTATCCCCCGACGGCCAAACCCTTGCATTTGCGGGGGTGCTTGCGGGAGAGGACGAGGCTCTGCAGCGGGAGAGCAGCGTGTACCTGGTTCCGATCGAGAGCAGCTCCTCGCCCCGTAAGTTGGCGTCCGGACACTTCGCATGTTGGGACAGCCAGGCCCGTTGACCGGCTGGGCGTGCTGTAGCTCGCCAGCGGTGCCCGTGCGCCCGGGCACACTCTCTCGCGGGATCTCGTGAGGTTGGGACCGACACGCGGTCTTGCAGGGAACTTGACGGCTGCACCGAACCTGGTGAGCCTCACGCGCCCCTTGCTGGCACTGGCACTTTGGGGGCGGCTTGCCGGCGGCGGCCCCGACGTGTTCGCCTTGCCGTTGGTTGCAGCAGCGGCGGCCTCCGATTGGCTCGACGGCCGCCTTGCGCGGCGCTACGGTCTGGAAAGCTCGGCCGGCAAGGTCGTGGACAACCTCTGCGATCTGGTTTTCCTCACGGTCGCGCTGGCCGTGATGGCTCGCCTGCACGTCTGGAGCGACCCCGTGTGGGGAAGCGCCGTGCGCTACTGGCGCGGCGCGAACTGGCTGCCGCTCCTCGCGCTCGCCTTTTCGTTCGGTTCTTACTCGCTGCGCTGGTGGGTGAGCGCGCGCTTGCACGAAGCGATGGCGCCGTCGTGGCGCGGCCGCACGGCGGGCGTGGCGAACTGGATCCTGGTGTTGCTCGGAGCGCTGGCGCTCACGCCGCACGCATCACCCGGTCCCTGGATTCTCGAGCCGGCGTTCGTCACCGTCGCGCTACTCAACGTTTCCGCCGCCCTCGACAACTTGAGATTGCTGGGAGCCACGCTCGCGAGGGCCCGCCGCCGCTGATCCTCCGGTGCGTCGTTGCCCAAGCGGTGCCGATGGGGGTATGTAGGTAGCCGTGACGGTTGCTGCTCGGGGATGGGCCGCCTGTCTGAGCATCGTCTTGGTGCTGGCGGCGTCGTGCACCCCCGTCTCCCAGAGCTACCAAATCCACAGCGACGAGTTGAGCTGCGAGGAAGCGAATCGCGTCGTGTACGCGGCGGTCGAGGACATGGGGATGACGGTGACCTCGATGCGCAAGGCGCGCCCGGGTTCGCCGGGCACCGTGCATGCGGTGGGCAAAGAGGGGGCCGTCGCCGGTGAGGGGAACGTCACCATTCGCTGTGAGCCCGATGGCGTGCATATCGAGGCCGACGAGCCGGGCGTAACCACTTCGCACACGTTCGAGCGTGGCATCTATCTTTCGGTAACCGGGAGGACGGGACTCACCCGCGAGTCGGGCACGCTGAAGAGGGAGCAGGTTCCTCAGAGGCCTGCCGAACACGGTACGACGGGCGGAGGGATACGCGTGGTGCTCGAGCCGTTGCGCGGATTTGCGACGGTTCTGGATTTCGAGGCCGACCTGAGCGCCGCCGGCGTTCTTCCGGTGCGCGTTCGCGTCGTCAACGAGTCGCGGCGGACATACGACTTTGACCCCGCGGACGTTGTTCTTCGCGCGGCGGGCTCGCGGCGACGCGTTCGGCCGATTACGCCCGATCACGTCGTCGCCCGGCTGGACCGTGCGTTGCAAGAGGCACCCGCCGAAACCGCCGCGGATCTCGGCGACGTGGCCGCCGCCAGAGAGATCGTTCGCGCGAAACAAATCCGCGCCGCACGCCTCGAGCCGGGACAGGAGGCGAGCGGTTTTCTCTATTTCGAAGTCGGCCGCTACGATCGAGCGCGCGTCACGCTCCTCGACGTGCGAACCGGTGAGATCGAGGGCTTCCTCGTCGAGTTCTGACCGGCCGACACATGTCCGAGGGCCTCATCGCACTGCCGGCCTCGTCCGCTCAAGGATCGCCGGCCCCCAGCCGCTCGAGTAGTTGGGAGATCGACTCGCGGGTCGAAGCGTCGAGTTCGAGCCGGCCCGCGTCGGCTTGTGCAAGCAGATAACGGTAGACCGCAGCGGAGGCACGACGCGCCGCACGGGCGCCCTCCCGGTCGCCGCCTTCTTCGAGCTTGGATGCATCGCGCACGAGGGTGACCGCGAGCTTCTTGAAGGTTTCCGCGTCGATTGCTGCCGCGGCTTCACCGCCGGTGAGCCGTTCGACTTCGGCCGCCGCGTCGCTCAGGCGGCCGAGCGAACGCAACGCTCCGACACGCAGCAGCGCCGCTTGCGCGGCGAGATCCGGCGGAGGACTGAAACGGCGCTCGAAATCCCGCAGGCGCGCCAGGCGAGCTTCGGGGCCGTGGTCGGGGACGCGCGGCGCGAGCGACGCCGCCATCAGAGCGGCCTTGGCGGCGAGAGTCGTCGACCGCCGCTTGGCCGGCTCGGACGCAGCTTCGTACTCGCGAACGACGGCGTCGAGGGCATCGACGGCAAGTGCGGGATCACCGCCGTGTTCGACCGCCTCGACCAGGCACTGGGCCCCGAGAAAGTGTGCTTGGAACGATACGCCTCGATCTTCGGTCACCCGCGCAAACGCGTCGTGACACTCGCGGTAATCTCCGTGTTTCTTGTGCCATTCGCCGAGCCGGAACCACGCCTCGCCCGCCCGAGGATGATCCGGGGCGCGCTCGAGAAAACCTCGCAGGGCCGCCTCGTACTTCGAGGCGACCGGTCCGTCCAGTGGTTCCCGGGCTCCTACGTACTCGAGTTCGGCCGCCTTGAAGCGTAAGTAGGCGGCACGCTTCACACGCGGGTCCGACGGCGGCGCTCCCTCGAGGAAACGGCCGAGATAGTCTCCGGCCCGCTCGGCCGATCCGTTTTCGAACGCACACTCGCCTAGACCATAGAGCACGTCGGCGGACGGCTCGGGGCGGAGAAGGGATTCGTATACCGGAACCGCCTTCCGGCACTCGCCCCGGCGCCTGAGTGAATCGGCGACGAGAATCGTGACCGACGGATCGCCGCCGCTCAGCACGAGAGGATCCCGCAAGCCGGCATCGATCAGCTGTCTTGCCTTACGGCGCCATTGCGGGCCCGCCGCCGCCAAGCGGGCGAGCGCCGCTCGAGCCTCGGCGACGAGCTCGCGGCGCCCGCGGTCGAGACCGACGATCAAGGCTTTGGCGCGCGCAAACCGGGCCAAGGGTCCGCGGCCTGTCAATCGGCGACTCTCGCCGACGGCCTCGCTGGTGCGGCCTGCCGCGATCAGAGCCTCGACCAGTCCTATACGAAGCCGTTCGGCCATGTCCGCATCGGGGTGTTCGTCGAGACCCGCACGCAGGTCGCTGATCGCCGAGTCGTACCGCTTGAGAGCCTTGTTCGCCAGACCGTGCCCGAGTAGGGCCTCGACCCGAAGCTCGGCATCGGCGGCTCCCACGAATTCGGCGAATCCGGAGAGCGCCTCCTCGAGAAGCTGTTTGCGCCGGGCCGGCGTTCTTTCGTAGCGCATCGCCGTGTCGTAGCGCAGCCAGTTGAGTCGATACAGGAGGCGCATGGCGAGGAGTTCGCGCTGTCTCCATGCATCGCTGTCCTGGACTGCCTCGAGGTCGCCGTCGCGGGCAATGACATCGGCTTGAAGTTTTTCGAGCACGGCCGTGTAGCGCGATCGGGTTTTCTCGCACGCTTCGATCAGAGTCCTGGCGGGCGAGGCGATCGCCGCGCCGGCCTCGGCCAGGCGATGGAAGCGGTCGGCGAGCCCATCGAGACGCTCCACCAGGGCGCGCTCGGCCTGGAAGTCCCAACGAGCGGCGGCGCGCTCGCGAGCGTGCCGAGCGGCGGCCTCGACGTCACGAGCGAAGGAAGCAGTCGAGTCGGCGATCGCCGGCTCGGCGGTCGCAGTCAGGACGGCCACGACCAGGAAGTGCACTAGCAGGCGGCGGCGTGCCCGGCCGTCACGAGCGCGGCGCATGTTGGTCCTGCCGAGTGGCGGCCAGCGGGAAGACGACCTTCCCGATTCCCCGCGCCAGGCTGCGGTTGTACAGGCGAATGACGTGACGGTAGGCGACGGCCGCATCGGCGTCGATCACCAGGACGGCCTCGGGCCCGAGTTCGTCGAGCCGCCGCTCGACTTCTTCGATTCCTGCGACCGGCCAGTCATCGACGAAATATGCCACCGCGTCGCCGGCCTTGATCAGGCGGACGACCATTTGCTCGGACGGCCGCTCGAGCGGCGCGCGCTCCTGCTCGAAGCGGTCGCCCGCGGCGAGCTCGGACGGAAGGACGCCCTCGATCGTCGCCAGTGAAATCGTAAACAAGAAATAAGTAAGCAGCAGAAAGACCGCGTCGATCAATGGTGCGATGTTGAGGTTTGCGGCCGCTCCCGAGGGCCGTGCACGCGAGGGACGGCGCATCTCACGGCTCCTCTTCGGCGAGCTTGAGGGCTGCCAGGCTAACGTTGGAGACGCCTTCCTCGGCCGCCAACCGCATGAGCTTGCGAATCGATTCGAACGGGGTGTCTCGATCTCCGCGAATGACCAGCTCGATGCGTTCGGCGTCGGCTTTGCGCAAACCGATCCATTTGACGATGTCTCCCGGCGACCGCTCGTTGCCGCCGACGAGGTAGCTTCCGTCGCGGGTGACGTTTACGACCAGCAGTTCGACTCGTTCGTCGCGTGCGGCCGACGCTTGATCGGCGCGGGGCAGCTTGACCAGTTCTTCCCCCTGCTGGCCGAGCCGGATCGACATCACGAAAAACGTGATCAAGAGAAACGCCATGTCGATCATCGCGGTCATACTGAAAGCGGCGCCTCGACCGCGTGGTGCACGGGGGATTCTCACGTGTCCTGCCTGCCTCGGGGTTTGAGTGGCTCGACGAGTTCTTCCGCAGTCTCGCTCACCGCCGCTACGGTGGCGTCCACGCGGTTACGAAAGATGGCGAAGGCGTACAAAGCCGGAATCGCCACGACCAATCCCATCACCGTCGTCATCAAGGCTTGGAAAATGCCTTTGGCCAAAAGGCGCGGATCGACACCACCGACCGACACCGAAATCTGATTGAAAGACGTCACCATCCCCAGAACCGTCCCGAGCAAACCCAGCATCGGCGCGATGTTTCCGATCATGTTCAAATGCTCGATCTTGCGAAGCAGCACGCCGGTTTGCTCATCGGCAGCGTCCTCCATGGCCTTGACCACGGCGTCGTAACCTCGCTCGTGCTCTTTCGCCCCGCGGGCGACGATCGTCGTCAACAACGACGGGTTGTTCGGTCCATCGAGGCTCGCGGCGATTTCGTTCCATGCACCGCGTCCCGCAAGGCTGCGAAGCCGGTCGACCTCGGCCGCCGGTGCCAGGACCTTCAGCCGGATCGAGAGCGTGTATTCGACGACCAGCGCAACCGCGACGACGGAAAGAAAGATGATGACGTAGCCGACCCAGCCGCCGAAGCGGATGAGATCGACGACCGTGTAGTTCAAGGCGACGGGCTCGGCCGTGGCGGCCGTCGCCGCGGCCGCTCCGCCGGCGACTGCTACAACACTCGACAGCGCCCCGCACAGAAATCTGCGGGCGTTGCGTCGAAATTCGGGCCTCGTGTCGTTCGTCATCGTCGTTCCTCTATTGCTCGGACGTGTAGCGTGCCACTTCCTTGCGCCACCTGCTGCCGAAGGCGAACGTCAGGATCTGTTCGGTCAACTCGTCGCTCGACCCTAGGGCGGCCATTTCTCCGCCTCCATGCTCGGCGATTTCACGGTAGCTGTCTTGTACTTCGCGATAGAACGCCGGCAGCGGCGAGATTTTCTCGGGGGCTTTTCCGTACAACCACTTTGAGAGCTTTCTCTCGTACTCCTCGTGCATCCGCTTCGTGACGTCGATCGTGCTGACGACACCGCCCGCCGCGCGGAACTCGTCGGCCAACGCCGCGATCGCGGGGCGGTCTTCGGCGTGCGGCGGCGAACTGCCGACGATGATGATGACCCGCTTCGCCCGCCGGCGCCAGGATAGTTCGTCGATGGCGGCCTCGAGACCTTCCCGGACCGCCTCCTCCCAGTCGCCGCCTCCTTCGGCTTGCAGCTGGTTGATGAAGGCTTCGATCTTGCTCGCGTGGAAGCTGAGATCGGACCACCGAACCACGAACTCTTCTCCGCGGTCCCGAAATGCGACGACACCGACGCGTGCGATCGGTACGAGTGCCTGGATGCGCTCGACGAGGGCCACGCTGCGCGCCTTAATCTCGTCGATGACGTGCTGCATGCTTCCAGTTGCGTCGATCACAAGGGCGACGTCGAGTCCGGTCTTGCGCAACCCGGCGATGAAACTTCCGAAGCGCCCGGAAAGGGCGCCGATCCGGCCGCTGGCGGGAGAAAATCGTGTGGTCAACTGTTCGATCGGGCGGCGCGAAGCGCGTGGCACGGACAGGCTGTCGAGTTGGGGAAGCACGGCGCGCGGCTCAACGCGGCGCTCGACACGAAGGGGCTCGAGCTCGACGTCTTCGAACAGCCGTTCCAGGTCGGCCTCTTCCGTCTCGTTGCGCTCGCTGAGTTCGACGCGCGCTCCGGGGGCGCGCAGGCCGAGGCCGAAACGGCCGCCACTGCTATTGATCGTGATCGTCGCCAGAAGCAGTAGCAACAAAACGTGGAAGACGATCGAAAGGGTGTATCCCTCGAGCCGTCTTCGCAGATCCACCTTGCGCCATAGAGCGCGAGCGATCGACAGGAACCGCAAGACATGAAACATTTATCGCGTACTCAGCGCGGTTACCAAGAGGAGCAAAGCGACGGGCCGGGTGGCGCACGACGCGGCGCGGCGCCTGCACACTCGGCCGGTTCTCGTGCGTGGGACGGGAGTGATGGCGATGCCGGCGACAATCAGGATCGAAGACGAAACGCCGAGGATCGAGTGCGGGGACTGCGGTCGGACGTGGAGCGTTGCCCGGGAGCACGTCTCGCCGGGAGCGGTGCTGCGCTGTCCCCATTGTGGGGGACACTTCGTTCCCCGCCTCCAGGACTACTTGCGGCTGCGCGCAGGCGCAGGGGCCCGGGGAAACGAGGGGCGCGCGGCCGGCAACTGAAATTTCCCTTGACAGCGGCTTTTCTGGGTGGTCCTTTTGGGCTCGAGATGAAGCCTCTAACGACCCGTTTTTCCGTTCGACGTGACCCTGCCGCACGAACCGCCGAGTGGAGTCGCCGGGGTCTGGTCGTGGCCGCCGCTGCATGCGTTCTCGCTGCGACCTCGGTGCCCGCGCCGGCCAAGACCGTGCGGGTGTTCACCGTCGCCAACCGCCTGCGCACCGCGGACATCGTCAGTTACCAGACGTTCCGCGACAAGATGTTCGCCATGATGGACGCCGCCTTCCCGGGTCGCGCCTCACTCGTGCAGGCTGGGGTGGACGACGTCGCCTCACACATTCAGCCGGCCGACCCGCTCGCGCCGCCGGACGTCCTCGTCAACTTTCCCGAGGACGTCGGGCTTGCGCCTGCGTTCATCGGAAGCCGTGGCGCCGCTGCCCGTGCCGCATCCCTGAGTTCGCAGGCCTATCTCAGCATGTTCAACACGTATCAGAAGCCGATCCGATTCTATCGAGCGTTGTACCGCGCCCACCCGGCCGACATCCCGGCGCAGGTCGTGCTGGGCGTTACCGATACCGTCTACCGAGCCTTCTACGAGACGTTCCGTGATCTTGCGATGACCTACGGCGTCTACGTCAGCGCCGGAGCGAACCTGCCCGAAGCTCGCGTGGTGACGCAGGCCGAGGACCCGGACACTTACGATGCACTCATCGACCCGGACGAACGCGGAGTCCGCAACTACGTGTACATGGCGACGTCTCCGATCGTCTACAACAGCACGTTCTTGTTCATGCCCGACGGTGAAGTGTTCGTGCAGCTCGAAGACGGCTCGGTCACCAGCGCGCCGATGGGAACCGGCGGAATCCTCAGGGGCACGACGAACAAGGTATACCTCACGCCGCCGGAGCTTCAGCTCCTCAAGTTGTCAGACGCTCCGATCGACGAGTTCGACGTGCTCGACACGCCCTTGGGCCGCCTTGGGTTCGTGATTTCGAAAGACGCCTGGATGATCGACATCAACGACCGTCTTGCGGCCCGCCACGCGCACTTGTTGGTGCAGTCGGAAGCGTTTTCGACCTGGGCGTTTCAGGAAGACCCGTGGGATCCGGACATCTTCAAGCAGGGAGGGTACAACAATCTTCAAAAGCACGCCGACTTCCTCTACAACGTGGCGCCCTCTCTCACCGGCAACCTGTTCGACGTCACGTTCGACGGGCAGAGTGCGATTCTCGGCAAGGCGGCGAAGGGCCCGCTCGGGCCGCTCGACGGGACGAACGCCTGGATCGGCCAGAATCCGGTGGGGGGATTCCTCGCCGTCGCGCCGTGGGTGGTTCCCGATCCGGGGATCGCCGACCCGCTGCTGACCCTTGCCGAGCGCCGCGCGGCTCTGGTAGCGGACGGCGTTAAATTGCTTCCCGGCTCCGGTGTGGCTTGCCCCGATCCGCTCGCATGGGGGCCGTGCGAAAACGGTTACCGGGAGTCGGTCTTATGGGCCGATCTCGAACTGCCCGACGGGCTGGACGTGCTGACGGCCCCCGACTCGACGCCGCCGGTGGCTACCTCCTTCGGCCCGTCGGTTCAGGTCAACGACGAAGACGACTCGTCCCCGGCGTCGCAGAGCGCGCCCCGCATCGTCGCCGACGGCGACCGACTGTACGTGGTGTGGCAGGACACGCGCGAAGGCCGCGACGCAATCTATGCTGCGATGAGCGCCGACGGGGG
>CAZQYE010000012.1:19833-20446 GCA_964597375.1 uncultured Myxococcales bacterium | reverse complement strand
ATCGGCCTTGCCGGAAACGCCGACCGCACTTCGATCGTGTCCGTGCGTTCGCGCTGGTACCGCGGGTACTTGCTGTGGCTGGCGCTGGCGCCGATGACGCTACTCTACTTCGGCAAGCCCGTCGCCGTCGTCATCGTCTACTCGGTCCTCGGCGCCTTGTTCATGCCGTTCCTCGCCGGCACGCTCCTCTACCTCGGCCGCAAGGGCGGTCCGATGGCCGCGGCCGCCAACGGCTGGCCGGCCCGCGTCGGTCTGGTGCTCGGCCTCGCTTTGTTCGGCTACCTCGCACTACGCCGGATCGCCGGCCTGTAGTTCGAGTGATTCACGAGCGCCCGCTGTGGCACTCACGGCCGGCGCACCCGCCAGAGTTCGAAGCGGCCCGTGCTCGGGTCCTTGCGGTGGTAGTAGAGCGTCTTTTCATCGGGCGACAAGGCCGGTGCTTCGGCAAAGCCGGTAATCGCACTCACCCGGGCGGGCGGCCCGAACGGCTGGTCGGGGCGCGTCCTCGTCGCGCGGTAGATCCCGATGTCGCCGGCCGACGGGTCGAGGCGCGTGAAGAAAAACTCCAGCCCATCGGCCGAGATGCACGCAGCGTACTCGAGGCGGTCCGTAT
>CAZQYE010000012.1:0-19823 GCA_964597375.1 uncultured Myxococcales bacterium | reverse complement strand
TCGGGGGCTCGGACAAAACCGGAACCGCCGTCCACCGCATAAGCAAAGTCGGCCTCGTCGGGCCACGACCCACCGCTGAAGACGCCATCGACGAAGTAGAGCGTCTCGCCGTCCGGGCTCACCTCCACGTCGAAGTTCACGCGGCCGAGGATCCCCTCGGAAAGGTCGGGGACGATCGTCGCCCCCGTTACGAAACCAGGAGCACCCGGATCGAACCTTCCCCGATAGATCGTATCAAAGACAGCGTTTCCATTGGGTGGGTAATGAAAAGTAGATACGTAGTAGATGTTGTATGCGGTATCGACCGTGGGAACCCCATCGACGGCCGGCGTATTGACTGCGTCGAGGGCACCCATGAACACGAACGAGTCGTTCGCCTGGTCGTACCGAGCGACGAACAGGTTCTTGTCGGTCGGGCCTGCGTCGTTGAACAGCAAGTAACGGCCGTCGCGGGTGACGAACGGTTCCATCACGTCGCTGGTGTAGCCCTGCACCGTCACGCGCTCGGGAGCACCGAAGGCGGTGTACTCCGGCTCCGTCCCACGCGATGCCCCGCCGCAAGCGGAAACGGCGGCGAGCAACAGTGCGATCATCGCCGAGCGTTCGCATACGTACCGCATGGCCAGTTTGATGATGCCACACGTTGGCGCGCGAGGCTGCCCCGAAGTGACACGCGATACGGCGGTTCTCCGAGCTTACGCCACGCGCACGAAAGCCCGCGCAGACGACGCGGGAGATGTCTCACCCGCCCCAACCAACCGGCAAGTCGCAGATGTCGTGGCGCGCCCGGCATGATTCGAACATGCGACTCCCAGATTCGTAGTCTGGTGCTCTATCCAGCTGAGCTACGGGCGCGTAGGACAAGTACGAGCGGTTCGCCGCTGCGCCACCGCCCACAAGCGCCGGCATGTTACCACGCGGGCCGAACGCGGCAAGCGGCCGGGCGCGGCGCCTAGCCTAGCGGCGCCAGGGCTTGCCCGGTTCCGTCTTCGATTCGATTTCGTCCGACCAGGTCTCGCCAGGGCGCATCGCCTCGAAACATGCCGGGTGGAAGTGGAGCGACTCGAGCACGTCGATCATCTCGGGAGTGGCACCGGGGGGCATGCTCAGATCGGTCGTCGCCCAGTCGAGCGAGAGCACCCAAGGATCGACCCATAGGCTGTTGATGACGTGCCGCTGATCGGCCGGAGCTTCCACGCGCGAGCCGGTGCGTTTGCCGCCGTGCCCTTCCCAGCCCCACTGGGCCCATACCCCGTTTTCATCCTCGGCGATCTTCGGCGGATGGTTGACCAAGAACTCGAACATCGGCCGCACGTAATCGAGCTCGTATCCGATGAACGCGCGCAGCGCTTGTTCCGGCGACATGCCGGAAACCGCGAACGCCGCCTTGCGGTTGTCCGTCAAGTACAGGTGCAACACCTGCTCGCCCCGGTGCCAGCGCACGTGATCGGCGCTCGACTCGTCGAGCGTCCAGTTGGAACCGGCGAGCTGAAGAGAAAAACAGGGCCGGTCGGCCCAGTTGTGGGCGTAGCGAATGCCCCCAGGAATGACCTGGGTAAAGTACGCCGGCGCCTCTTCGGTGCTCGGCTTGTATAGGGTCTGCGTACAGGCGGCTACGAGAGCCACCAGGGGAATGACAACGAAGCGCTTGGCCATCACAAGTACGGACTCCCCTCGGTCCACTCCTCTTCAATCCCCGATCCGTACCCCGGGCCCTCTCCAACACGCCTCGAGAGAAATGGCGGAGAGGGAGGGATTCGAACCCTCGGAGGGGGTTTTAGCCCCTCACTCGCTTAGCAGGCGAGCACCTTCGGCCACTCGGTCACCTCTCCAGGCACGTAACTCGGCCGCTTGGCACGATTTCCAACATACCTGAAGAGCGCGGCCGCACAACTACCGCAGCCCCCGCGGAGCCGGCCGGCTCGCCTTCTTTTCGCCCTCGATCCGGCGCGAAAGCCGGGTACGGCTAGCCTCAAATCACATTCTAGCGCAGTTGGGCGTGCCGCGCGCCATCCTGATGCTCAAAACCCCGACCGTCCCACCGGAGCAACGCACTCCACCCGCCCGCCGCCGCCCGGGAAGGCCGAGCTGCAATACGAACCCTCGGAGCGTTCGAAACGTTCGCGCTCCGGTACGTCCGATCAAAAGCGGCACGAAACCGCACAGCGGGCGGTACATTTGTCACGCCCGCGAGCGGCGCTCAGACCCAACCCATTGATATCACTGTGTTTTGCTCTTGGCACAGCCGTTGCTGACCCCTATCTGCTCGCCCGGGCATCTGCGTGGGCAAAGAGGGAACCGAGCCATGCAGCAAGCAGACAATTCCCCCGGACGCAGCCAGCACCAAACCGGTACGGGCGCGCAGCGGAACAAGGTCGTGTCGTTAGCGGCGGCCCGAGTCCGCCGCGCCCGTCGCCGGCCCCCAAAGCCGGGCCCTCCCGAGCTCGAGGGCCTCGATCTGCGAGGCATCGATCTCGAGCGACTCACCCCGAGGGCTCGCGAGCACTACTGGTTTACGGTCAACAAGCACGCACACCATCTTTACGCTGCTGCATGCGAAGTGAGCATCGCCGAAACGCGCCACCCGAGCGCACCGGTCACCGCAAGTCACGTACGCGAAGCCGAAATGCGCAGGATCGCCTCCGTTCAGCGCGCTCCTCAAGGACTCGGATGGTCTTTCGTGCTCGACGCGATGCTGATTCTGGGCGCTGCAACCTCGGGCGCGCTCGCCGCACGACCCAACGTGATCGACGGCGCGGGCGTGCTTCCCCTCGCCACCGCCCTGGCACTGACGGTCGCGGTCTTCTTCGCGCGCGAGGCGATGATCGCGCGTACCGGACGCTGATCGCGAGCCGAACTCTCCAGAGAGAAAAAAGTCAGTCGGCTGGGGCTTCCGCTCGCGCCACCGGCACCGGCCGCTTGCGCGGCCCAGAAGCGGGTGTTTGCGCAGGCTTCGTGCCGTCGGCTCCGGTCAAGAGCATGAGCCGCCGGCGAGCGTCGCTGCCTATACGCAGATGCTTGCGCCCGTGGGGCAGCTCCTCGCCGCGCGCTGCCCGGTAGATCAAGTCCCAGCCGTCGCGGTAGACGGCATACTTGCCCCGGTACGGCCGCGGGTTGTTCTCCCGCATCGACGAGCAGAACGTCAGGCCGGTAATCGCCTCCCACGGGATGACGAACACGCTCACGTCGGTTCCCGCGCCCCGTCCGCCGGTGGGCGCCGCCAGGAAACAGACGAAAAAGTCGCAGTAGCGCTCGGCCATGCGCCCGTGGCGGTGGAAGTTGAACGTCCAGCGCTTGTAGACGTATCGAGAGACCTCGCCGTTGCGCTTGCGGTAGACCTGTTCGCGATCGGAACTCGGCTTGGCATAGCGAACGGCGACGCGGACACGATCTTCGATCAGGAAGTCATAGCCGTCGCGATGGTCCACGGCCCGATCGGCTTTCAGACCCATCGCCCGGAAGGCCATCTCGCAAATGGTAACCGCGTTCGAGTGCGTCAGGTTCGGAGCCTGGTTGTCGCGCTTCATGAAGCCACCCCCACTATCATCACCCGCCTTTTTCGGCGGTCCCGCCTACCTCACTCGGCAGGCCCCTCTCCATTGCGGCGCGCTCGGGATCCTTCAGGCTGCGGCGCCGGTTACCCGGTCCGTCACGGCCAGAGCATGGGGAACCAGGCTCATCAAATCGACCCCTTCCTGCTCCAACCAGACCATCAAGAACGAATGTGGAATGCCGAGGACGGTCACCGCCATCAACTCGGCCGGAATGCCACGTTTGAATACTCCTTCGTCGATGCCGCGCTGGCAAATCTCGATGAACCCGTGAAAGAACTTCTGCTGCGCGGCCAGGGCTTCCTGCTCCAGCTGAGACTTGAGCTCCCACTGAAAACCGTTCGTTGCAGAAACGTAGTGGCGGAAATGCCGGGAGTAGCGGCTGAAGTGTTCGAAGAAGTAAGAAACCGCGGCGTGCACCTGTTCGTAGGGCCCCCTGGCCTGAGCCACCCGCTCCTCGATTTGCGCAAAGAACGTCTGCGCCGACCGAGAGACGACGGCTCGATAGATGTCCTCCTTACTATGGAACAGATTGTACAGGGTTCCGACGGAAATCTCCGCTCGGTGGGCGATGTCCTCGACCGACGCATCGGCGAACGACGATTCCGCAAACAGCTCCTCGGCAGCGTCGAGAACGAGGTTCTTACGAAACTCGAGTTCCCGCTCGCGCCGCGACAGTTTGACCTTCGGTAGGGCCGGCATCAAAACTTTGCTTCCCGGTTCTAAAATCTGAACGCTGTTGCAATCTATCGCTTTGGCATTCGATCTGTCAACCGTTCCGGCCGAGATGGCTGTGCGGGAGCTCGGCCGCCCCGCTCGGGGCCCCGATTCTCGCATATTTGCAATGGATCGCCCCCCAGTCGCGCAACTGCATGCCCCGGGCGGGGGCGGGAAAAACCCGGCCCGGGACCGCCGGCTGATGGGCTGCTCAGCCCCGGCCGGGGGGCAAACGACTGGAACAATTTTGCGCAGAATGAAAAAACCCCCTTGTAAATCAGGCACCTTGTGATCCACCGAGCAGCCGCGGAAGGGCCCGGAGCCGGCTCGGCCCGGCCGCGGCAGGCGGGATTCCCCCGCGCGGGGGGGCCAGCGGCAGCGGCCACCGGCGGCGGCATGCTTCTTGAACAATAGGGGGCATGTCGAAACACACCCCGACGGCCCGGAACCAGAATACGACGTCCCACAACGGCAACGGCCGCCAGCGCCGGCCCGAACCGAACCCGCTCGGCGGCAACTTCATCCTCATGCCGTCGCTGCTCGAGTATCTGAGCCCCGACCTGACGCTGCCCGAGCAGTACTTCTACCGGCAGCGCAACGACGACGGCATGGGCGCGGAGAAGGCGCTGATGTACGCCGTTCTAAAGGATGGGATCCGCTGCTTCTACAAGCATGTCGGTGCCACGCGGCGCAAGTACCGCAAGATGTCCGCCGAAGCCGAAGAGTGGATCCTCGAGGACTGTTGGGACTACCCGTTCTCCTTCCGGATCATCTGCGACACGCTAGGAATCGACGCCGATTCCTTGCGAAAACGCCTGATGGATTGGAAGGAAGCCGAGCTCGAGCGGCGCCGCATCACCGGCGACACCAAGAGCATCCAGGTTGGACGCAGCCCCTTCCCGACGATGATTTCCGAAAGCGACCTGCGGGCCGAGGACGAATCCGAGCAGGGCGAAGACTTCGCCGAGCAGCCGTCCACCGCATGGGAATATTCCGGAGAGATCGGCGACTCCGCATACGCGACTGCTGCCGATCCGGACGATCTAGCGGCCGTAGCCGGTGTCGAGATGCTGAGCCTCGACGACCCGAGTTTCGGCGAGCTGGAAGAGGTCGCCTGAAGCGACCGAGAAAGCCACTCCTCCTCACGGCAAGAAGCCGCCGGCCCCATGGCCGGCGGCTTTGTTTTTTGTCTCGCCGGCGCCATGCACTGTCGTGCGGAAAGTATGTTGATGGTGTCGGGACTTCCGTAGTAGACTCGCTTGGTACACTGGCCTCAGCCGGTTATCATCCCGCCCATGTCCCGACGACGCCGCCTCCTGCGTACCTTTATCGTCGTTCTATCAAGCCTGCTGTTCGTATCCCCGGTGGTGTGGTCCGGTCCACTGCAGGATCACCTAGTCGAACCGTGCATGCATATGCCACGACCACGCGACACAGCAGTTGCTTTGCCGTGCCGCGGCTCCCGGCGGGCTCAGTTTGAGACGGCCGAATCAGGTGTAGCCGAGCTAATCGAGACGACGGCACGGCTACCCACGACTGGGATCACGCTGCCGCCTGGGGTCACCCTACCTCCAGGGGTCACCCTGCCTCCGGGAGTGACGCTACCTCCGGGGATCACGTTACCTCCGGGAGTTACTCTGCCGACTCTACCGAGCACGACCACGACGAGCGTCACCACGACGAGTTCGACCAGCATCACGTATCCGCCGCCCACGCGGCCGGCCACGACCTCGACAACCACGACCTCGACCAGCACCACGACGACGAGTTCGACGACGACGACGTCCCTGCTGGCTTTACAAGGGTGCTCCGATCCGATTCCCGATTACCGCTTCACCGCCTCGGACGCATTGTTCATCCTCCGGTCGGGGGTTGGGCTCGCCTCGTGCGATCCCTGCGTATGCGACGCCGACGGGTCGGGAAGGGTCTCGGCCACCGATGCCCTGGCCGTTCTCAAACTCGCAGTCGGGCAGCCGATCGGATTGCAGTGCGACACGTGCGCGGGGGTGGGCGTCCGGCGCGAGGATATTCGTTCTCTGGCCAAGGCGATCTACGATCGAGTCGATGCCGGCCGGTCGCTCAGTGCAACCGAGGTATCGCAGATTTTCGAGTCGTTCTCAGTTGCGACCGTCGCGTCGAGCGATGGCGCCGGATTCCAAGCAGCGCTCGACGCCGGCCAGCCGCCGCTTCTCGATTTCCAAGCGGCGGCGATCGGTACGGCGATGGCCTACCAGACACTGATGCCGGTCGATTCATTTCTCACCGCCATGGGTTCGGCCGGCGCGGCCCTCGCCTCCAGCGGCAGTCCCCTCTCCGCCGCAGCACTGGGAGCGGAGCTATTGCCCATCGCCGAGGCACAATCCTACAGCGGCGACCAAGTACTACCGGCGCTGGTCATTGCCCTCGGACGAGAGCGGGCGCGGCGCGCGGGTGGATCGAACGATCCAGTCTGGGGCGACGGGATGCTGGATGCCCTGCAAACGGCCTTGTTGCTCTACGAAATCGAGTACAGCGCCCTGTCGCCGGCCGCGCCACCCGTAACCGCCGCCTCGCCGCAAGCGAGCCGGACGAGCCCGGCGCCGCTCGTGAGGGCGACTTCTCGAAGCGAGGCTCTCGGTGATCCCACAGCGGACGCGCTGCAGCCTCAGGCAACAGCGGCGAAGACGGGCACAAGCCCTCCTGTTGCGCGCGGCATCGGCTCGGCCCTTCCGACGCTCTCGCCTCTGATTCCGAAAGTCATCCGTGGTCAGATCGGTAGTCGGATCGGTAAGCTCATCGACTTCCCGATCGGATGGACATCATCGATCGGTGCGACCATCTGCGCCTCGGTCGTCCTCTACAGTTATCAGATGACGCTCGACGTCGTGCCGGACCTGATCACGCGGCGCCGCCCCGACGAGAACACGGAATACCGCACCACGGCCAGCGCCCACTTGGAGTTCGATTTCCAACAGGACGTCAACAGCTTACCCAAACAAATCGGGCTCTTCATAGGCAGTTGTAACCTGCCGCCCAAGGGGCCGGCGAGCAAGCCGATCGAGTGGAGCATCGACGCAAGTCTTGCCGACCACGGCGCGCTAGTCCAAAAGGACGCGTCGACCGATGTCCTGGGAAATGCCACGGCGACATATCAAGCCGTCGATGAGATCGTACCCAAGGAGCTGAGGGCGTTTGCTTTACAGGACACCGCCACGGGAAACGTCTGGGTGAAGGCGACCGACTTGATGCCCACCTGGAAGACGTTCGAACTTGCCGTCCGGCCCCTGGTCAACGGGAACGGTGGCCGGGCGAATCACATCCTCCAAGTACAGTACTATCACGCGCCCCGACTCACGTTCGTCATGCAGTCCGACATTCACGTGCATTACGATACCGGGCAAGATTACTATTCGACGGTTTCCACGAACGTTCGGCTCAAGCCTCCTGCGGATTCAAGTGGAATTCTCAAGTACGAGGCTTCGGGCCGCACCGTGTACGACAGTTTCCACCTCACGGATACACTGCACTGTGATCACGCCGTCGGCTACGCCGGCAGCAGCAATCATGTGATGATCCCCCTCGCAACGAGTTCAGGCCGGCTCGCTGTCTATTTCGCTCCCGGCAAGGTCAAGGAGCGCGTTCTCACGAAGTGCCCGCACGATGACAATCCGCCGATCACGGCGGACAGGCTCATGTGGCTCACCGGTTGGCTGGCCGGACACGGCACACCGGGTCAGGACGGGTGGCTGATCGACGGCTGGCAGGGTGATCCAAACCAGGGACTCCTCACTCGTGACTATACGCAGACGCTGCCGGCCGGAGCCGGCATCACGATCACCGAAAACACCCATTTTGAGCTGCGCACCGAGGCACCGTAATGCCAAAACCGCTGATCCTCCGCTTTCCACGATCTGCCGCCGGCATCGTCCGCGCCGAACCGCCCATGGACGCCGCACTCTGATGCAGAACACACGGTCCCGCTCTCGGCGCCTGGCTTTCGGTATCCTTTGTTTGGCCTTGCTCCAGGTGGCCCACATTGCCGCGGCTCAGTCCTATCCGTTCGGGTCACACCCACTTTCATACACTGCAGGTTCCATCGAACCTTCTCAGGTCACTCAAACGGCGATGGATCAAGCCGTCGCGAATTTTTACGACCAATGGAAAGCCCATTACTTGGCTCCAGCCTGCGGCCCCGGTCGCTATGTCGTGCTGTCGGGCGTGGACCGGGCGAATTTGACCGTCTCCGAAGCGCACGGCTACGGCATGCTGATCGCCGCCTTGATGGCAGGCCACGAGCCGAATGCCCGATCGATTTTCGACGGTATGTACGCCTACTACCGCGAGCATCCGACCGCGTTCCACGATCGCCTGATGTCTTGGTACCAGAAGCGCTCGTGCACTGACGCCGAAGGCAACGATAGCGCCACCGACGGCGACCTCGACATTGCCTACGCATTGCTGCTGGCCGACCGGCAGTGGGGAAGCTGCGGGGCAGTCGACTACGCGAGCGAGGCGGCGGCGATGCTCGGCGATCTAGCGGACGGCGACTTTGCTTCGGGCGCGGCCCCCTACCCGCTTCTGGGCGACTGGGTATCGCCGGCCAACCCGACTTATTACGCCGCCACGCGCACCTCCGACTTCATGCCGGGACACCTTCGGGCATTCGCGGCAAATGATCCCGCTGGACCGTGGCTGGCCGCAGTCGACCTCGAATACGCGATCGTCGCGGCCGTTCAGAACACGTACAGCCCGGCCACTGGTTTGCTCCCCGATTTCGTCATCGACCCGGCTGGTGCCCCTGCCCCGGCTTCGCCAAACTTTCTCGAAGCTCCAACCGACGGCACCTACAGCTACAACGCGTGCCGCGATCCCTGGCGGCTGGGCGTCGATTACCTCGTTAGCGGAGATTCCCGCGCGAAAGCCGCACTGGATCGCATCTCGAGCTGGTTTTCGGCGGCGACCGCGGGCGACCCCAGTGCAATCGGCGCCGGCTACGCACTCGATGGAACGCCGACCCCAGGTACCGATTACTCTTCGATGGCGTTCGTCGCGCCGCTGGGGGTCGCTGCAATGGCGGGCGCAGCCGGACAGCCATGGCTCGACGCACTCTGGAGCCGCATCACCGAGGTCCCGATCGAGGCCGAAGGCTACTACGAAAACACACTCAAGCTGCTCTCCATGATCGCCATCTCGGGAAACTGGTGGTCCCCCGAGGTGGTGGCGCCGGCTCCGTGCACACCACCCGGCAACACGTTGTGCACGGGCGGTGGCTACATTCCGGCTGCGCTGGCGAAAATTGCAAAATGGGAAACGCCGGCCGGAGACGAACGGATCAAGCTGCGGGCATCCTTGTTCTTCCCCAATCCGGCCGCGGCCGCCGGCTCACTTTCCTCGGGGGGCCAGATCCGGATCGAGGATGCGGCTGTGGGGACCCCTCTCTTCGATCTCACCGTTGCAACGACGCCGATTCCCGGCGAAACGTCGGCGTCCTGCGACGCGCGCGACCGCTGGAAGCTGCGCCCGGGCAAGGCCGTCTACGTCAACAAATCCGGCGCGCTCGACTGGCCCGCGTGCACGCCCGGTAGCGCCCGCGGGCTGGCCAAGGTCGTCCTGCGCCGCCGGAGCAGCAGGGACATCGACGTTAAGATCGTCACGCGCTCGACGAGTTTTTCCCATACCGGCGGCGCCGTTCGCATCACGTTCGTCCTCGGCCCCGCGGCGGAAGACGGCAACGCGGGCGCCTGCGCGATCTCGGCGCCGATCTCGTGCCAGCCTCGCGGGCGCTCCTTGCGCTGTTTCTGAGCCGCGGGCGGCCGGCGTGGGGCGGGGGGCTCTGGCGCGTGCAACCGCCGTCTATGACGCTATCGTAAGAGTCTGCACGGCCCGGCAGATCAATTGGTTCGCCGCAACGCACTCTTTCGGCTCATCGAGCGTCTGGTGGATACGCAGCCCCTCATGATCGGCTTTTCCGAAAGCCGCCGTCGGCCCGGATTCAACTACGGCTCGGCAGCGCTCGCGGCTCGCCGGCTGGGTCCACGGCAGTTGCACTAGGTGGCGGCCGCGGGGTATCAACATGGCTGTTGCCTTCCATCCGCCGGCACGTTGCCGCCCCGGCGGGAAGCGGCATCGATCCGCGCCGGGGATGGTTCTGTGCCAGCCGGCTGCCTCGGCGAGCCTGTCGAGGGCTCGCCGAGCGAAACGCTTACCAAACCGAGGGGGAACGACATGGCCATCGTCAAGCGTCTTGATTCCGCATCGGGGGAACGCCGGCGCCTTCAGCTCTCGAGCCCGGCTACGCTCGAACCCATCGGCGAGATCGAATGCGCCACGCCCGAGGACGTACGGGCGGCCCTCGAGGCCGCTCGTAAGGCGCAGCCTGCTTGGGCGGCGCTCTCGTTCAAGGAACGCGGTCGCTACATGCTTCGCGCCCTCGATATCCTGCTCAAGCGCCAGGACGAGTTCATCGACGTGATCCTGCGCGAGACGCCCAAGACGCGGACCGAAGCCCTGATGATGGACATCTTCGCAAGCTGCGACTCGCTCCACTACTACGCCAAGAACGCCGCCAAGCTCCTCAAACCCGAGCGCGTTCGGCTCCACGGGCTCTTGTCGCTGGCCAAGAAAGTTACGGTCGTCTACAAGCCGCTCGGCGTGGTCGGTGTGATCAGTCCTTGGAACGGCCCGTTCATCCTGTCACTCAATCCAACCGTTCAGGCCCTCATGGCGGGCAATGCCGTTCTGCTCAAGCCCTCCTCAGCCACCGCCTTCTCGGGAAAGCTCGTCGGCGACCTGTTCAAGGAGGCCGGCTTGCCCGAAGGGCTCCTCACCGTCCTCCTCGGCGACAGCGACACCGGCCAAGCACTCCTTGAAGTCGGGGTCGACAAGATTTCGTTCACCGGTGGCGAAGAGACCGGGCGCCACGTAGCCAAGACCTGCGCCGAGCGATTCATCCCGTTCACCCTCGAGCTCGGTGGCAAGAACGCGGTGATCGTCTGCGCCGATGCGGACCTCGACCGCGCGGCGGCAGGCGCGATCGTTGGCAACTTCTTCAACGCCGGACAGTACTGCGGCGGTACCGAGCGGGTCTACGTCGTGGAGTCGGTCGCCGACGAGTTCATCGCCAAGGTCGTCGAACGCGCCTCCAAATTGCGTCAGGCCAGCGAGGGTGAGTTCGACGTCGGCGCGATCTACTGGCCGCGGCAGCTCGAACACATCGAGCAACAAGTCCAGGACGCCGTCTCCAAGGGCGCCAAGGTCCTCGTGGGAGGCCGCCGGAACCCCAACCTCAAGGGCCTGTATTACGAGCCGACCGTTCTCGTGGACGTGACGGATGACATGGACGTCATTCGTCACGAAACGTTTGGTCCCGTCATGTGCATCGTCCGCGTGCGCGACGAGGAAGAGGCGATCCGGCGGGCCAACGATTCCGATTACGGACTGACGGCGAGCGTGTGGACGCGCGACACGAAGAAGGGCTTCGACATCGCGCGGCGGATCGACACCGGAAACGTCGATGTGAACGATTTTCCACAGACGTACGGGTCGGCCGAAGCGCCGTTCGGCGGCCGTAAGCACAGTGGTGTCGGCCAAGTCAACGGCGCAGCGGGACTGCGCGGTTACTGTTTCGCCCAGCCGATCCAAATCGACCGCTTTGGCGGCAAGCAGACGGCCGGCCAGTACCCGATGTCGCTCGAGCGCGACGCCGGATTTCAAAAGTTCATCCGTTTCCTGTGGGGCACCTGGATCGGCCGCAAGATCTCGCTGATGAAGCTGCCCCTGTAACGACGCTTCTAGCCGAACCGGTCGCGCGGAAGAGCCCGCCGGCCGCTTTCGCGAAACCGGCGGACTCTACCGAGCGGATCAAGTGGCCGGGCTAAGCGGCGGCAGCGGGAAGAACCGCACTCCTTTTCCGTTGTCGCAGCTGCGCGAGGTTCCTGCGCAGCTGCCCGCGGGCAGTGAGGTGTCGATCGAAGCCGGATTCTTGGCCATCTTGCCCAGGTCGATGCCCACGAGCCACTTGAAATCGTCGCTGACGGCATATCCGACGTTGTTACAAACATCGATCGCAACCGCGTAGGGGTCACTTTGGGGTTCGAAGCTCCAGCCGTCGGGCCTTCCCGGAATGTTGGACTCAACCGTGGAGATCATGCTCAGCGCGAGCTGGGAAACCGGCGACGCCGGCAGCGTGAGCAACGCGATCGCGTCGTCTCCGTCCTCGATCACGAAAGCCTGATGCGTTTTTGGATTGACGGCCGAACCGGCCATGTCGCCGGACAAGCCGTCGACCAGCACCGAGTTCGGCGTGGTTCCGGGTTCCGTGGCAACGCACGACGAGCCGTTTTGACTAAAAGCGACTCCTCGCAAGTTGAGCACCGTCACGGAACCGTCCTCGTTGCTGATCACCGCGATGCTCGTGTTGAAGTCGACCGAGGCACCGTCACTGTCACTGCCGATGTTGGGATCGGTCAGCAAGCAAGTCTGTCGCTGAGCAATGTCCACGATTCCGATTTCACCTGCGTTGTCGTCGTCCGAAGCATTGACGACGATGTTCTGGCCCGCATCGAAGGCGAACGTTTCCGAATAGTTCGCGGCGATGACGGACGAAAAACTACGACTCCGCGGGTCGAATACGACGAACCCCGTGCAGTTGCCCGAGGTACACGCCGAGTTCGCCTGCACCGCAATGATCGCGACCTTCCGAACCGGATCGTAGAGCACCTGTCCGGTCGATCCCGGCTCGGTGCCCGCCGGCATGGCAATGGGCGAGTCCGACGTGAGCGTGTCGGTATTCGTGTCGATCAAGTCGACAAAGCCCCCGTTGCCCGAGCTTCCACTGACCGCGATCACGAGGCCGTCGTCGAGATCCATCGCGGTGCCGGTCGGATCGTCCGCGTGGGACAATACGATGGTCGAAAGTCGCGGGTCCTGCTGATCGGGATCGACGCTGAGGTCGACGACCGCGATCCGTCCGTTGCCCGTGACGGGATCCGGCTCGAAGAGCAGAGGAACATATGCCTTGGCCGTGTTGCAATCGACGACGAACAGCCCGGAGCCGGTGGTCAACGTCACCGGAGCAGTACTGAGAACGACGATCTCGTCGCATCCTGTAGACGAAAGCAGGATGCATAGGGCCGCCACGAACGACAACATAGGAGCCCGGTGCTTGGCGGGGTCAAACATGGTACACGCCTCCTTCTCGGAGATTCGGCACGGAGCCGAACTCAGCCAATCAACAAAAAATGGGATTCCAGCAGGGCACGCTTGCGCACTTCCCAGCCTGCGCAGCCTACCGGCACCCCCCCGAACGACACCGGATGCTTCGCACAGCGAAAGCCATTCGTCAAGGGATGTTTGGCCTTCGGCGACGGCGCGCCGCGCTCAGGCACCGCGGCCACGGGCAGAGGAACTCTAGACGAACCAGCCTTGCCGGACGGCGCGGAGCGACCGGCTGCGTCTCACGAAGTGATGGCCTCGGAATAACCTAGAGGCCGAACGGCCAGATCCTCGGAATCAACATGACGGATGTCAGCCACACGAGGATGCTCAGTGGCAACCCAACGCGTACATAGTCGCCGAAGCGGTACCCGCCCGGCCCCATGACCATCAGGTTCGTCTGATAGCCGATCGGAGTCGCGAAGCTCGCCACCGCTCCCATCGCCACGGCAATGACGAACGGCATGGGATTCAGTGGGGTGCCGCCCGACCCGAGTACGTTCGCCGTCGACACCGCAATGGGAAACATTAGAACGGCCGCGGCGTTTGCGTTCATCACGTTCGTGAACAGCATGGTGGTCGCACAGAGCACGCCGAGGATCACGTGCGGATTGGTCCCGGCCAAACCGACCAGCCAGCGCGTAACGCCCACGGCGGCACCGCTCGACTCCATCGCTTTGCCGATGCCTACTGCGGCGGCAATGACGAGAAGCACCTGCCAATCGATGCTCCGCAGGGCAGACGAAGCCGCTGCACATCGAGTCAGGATCATTGCACCGGCCGCCAGCATGGCCGCATTGAGCATGCTCAACGTGCCGCTGGTTACGGCCAGCACCATCGCGCCTAGGATCGCCAGCGAGACCCAGGCCCGCTCGTGCCGGATCGGCGCGGAGTTGGCGACGCGCGACACCAGGAAGAAGTCGCGACTGTTGCGGTGTTGATCGGCGAACGACGCCCGGGCCTCCATCAGGAGGGTGTCGCCGGGTTGCAGAACGATGTCGCCGATTTTCTGACGGATGCGTTGTCCGCCCCGAGCAACCGCGATGACCGCGGCGTTGTAACGGGTGCGAAATTGTCCCTCGCGAATGGTCATCCCCACGATCGGACAGCGATCGGATACGACCGCCTCGACCAGACGCCGGTTGGTCCGCTCTGCATCGAGCTTGAAGACTTGATCCGTGGCCGGCTTGAGCCCTCGGATCTTCTGCAAGTCGACGACGGACTCGACGATCCCGGCGAATACCAGCCGATCGTTGTCACGCAGTACGATGTTCGGAGATACGGCCGGCAGTACCTGCCCCTCGCGCTCGATCTCGATCAAGTACAGGCCGGGAAGATGGCGCAGGCCCGCTTGCTCGATCGTCGAGCCCGTGAGCGCGCTGCCCGGCTCTACGAGCATCTCCACGACGTACTCGCGGGCGTCGTCCTGCGGGCTGAGGACAGGCCGGCGGTCGGGCAACAGCCAGGCGCCGAAGGCCAACAGGTAAGCAATGCCCAGCAGTGCACACGGCAGACCGACCCAGGTGATGTCGAACATGGCCAGGCCATGTTCGGGGCCCAGCTCGGAGAGGATCAGGCCGTTCACGACCAGAAGGGTGCTGGTGCCGATCAGCGAACACGCGCCCCCGAGAATCGATGCGTACGACAGGGGAATCAGCAGCTTGGAGACCGAAATGCCGCACTTGCGCGCCCAGTCGTGGAGGACCGGCAGCATCACCGCGACGATCGGCGTGTTGTTGAGAAACGCACTCAAGAAGGCGACCGGCGCGACAGTGCGCAGCTGGGCGGAGCGCACGGAGCCGGGCCGGCCGAGCAGCGGCTGCGCGACCCAGTGCATGGCGCCCGTCTCGCGAACGCCGGCGACGACGGCGAACAGGACGCCGACGGTAATCATGCCGGGGTTGGCCATCGCCTCGAGCATTTCCTGCTCGCTGAGGACCCTGAGCGTAAGCAGGGCAACCATTCCCGCGAGCAGGACGAGGTAGGCGGCAACGCGCGTGAAGGCGAGCAAGCCCACCACCGTCGCGACAACCGCCAGAGTAATCCACGCATCGATTCCCATGTCGTAACGATTCTACAGGAAGCGGCCCCCGTCGGGTAAGTATTCCCGCGGCCGATACACTCGCCCCGGTGCTGGTCCGCGGACGGATGCTGGGCCGTCGATCTTTTTTGCTGGCTCGCCACCGGGATCGGACAGTTCCCAGGTCGGCGTGCGAAACGCCGCCTCGGCGGTGGCGCTTACCATGATGGTCCATTATCAAGGTTGCGGGAGGGGTCCTGGCCACCGTCAAGGGGAGATTCGGTGCAAAGCGGCGAGGACTACGTCGAAGCGCTAAGCGAGCGGTTTGCTCGCGTGGGACTCTGGGCGTTCGACCACCGCTGGTGGGTCCTGGCTGGTTGTGCGGCGTTGATCGCCGCCAGCTTGGCCGGCGCGGTGCGCGTCCGCGTCGACAACAGTTTCCACGCGTACTTCGAACTCGACGATCCATTTTACGAGTCCTATGTCGACTTTCGCCGGGACTTCGGATCCGACGAAGTCTCCTACATCGTTTACGAAGCCCCACAGGCACCGTACGGCATCTGGACGCTCGACGTCATGCGCCGAATTGCAGCGCTCGAGGATCGCATCGTGGAGGAGGTGCCGTTCGTCAAGGAAGTTACGAGCCCGGCGAGCGTCGAACTTCTCGATCCGGTACCAGACGGGATCCGCGTCTATCGGGTCCGCGATGACTTCCCGACCGAACAAGCGGAACTCCTCGAGTTCCGTGACAAGCTGCTCGCCAAGCCGCTCTACAGAAACGGCCTGGTGAGCCCCGACGGCCGATACGGGGCACTGATCGTCGAAATGGAACGCTCCGGCGCCGACCCGCCTGAACTGCTTCGCGTCGACCCGGAACGCGGCAACGCCATGGACAACCTCTACCCGCAGGCCAGCTACAAGGCTCTCGAACGCCTCCTGGCGCAGTCCGGGCTTTCGGACATCGTCTTCTATCACACGGGCGATGTGCCCCTCGGTGCGGTCGTCAACGAAATCACGGCGAACGAGGCGAGCCGGCTTGCGCTCATCTGCTTCGCGGTCGTCGGCCTGCTGCTGGCCGTGTTCCTCAGGCGCCCGGTTGGGGTGTTGGGCCCGCTGTCCGTCGTGCTTTTGGCGATCGTCGTGACGCTCGGCGCCGTCGGCTGGATCGGATGGTCGATCGATCAGATGTTCGACTTGATGCCGGTCCTGCTCATTGCCGTGGGCGTCGCGGATTCGGTGCACGTCATCTCGGAATTCAGGCTGTACCACACGGCCACAGGAAGTCGCCGTCAGGCGGTACGGGAGACGCTGCGACTCGTCGGTACGCCGTGCTTACTCACCAGCTTGACGACCGCGGCCGGATTCGCGTCGATGTCGGCTGCTCCGATCCCTGCGATCTCTCACTTCGGCGTCTACAGCGCCGTCGGGGTACTCGCGGCGTTCGTCCTGACCCTTACATTGCTCGTCGTCTGGCTGACGGTTGGGCGCAAGCGCAAGCGCCGGGAGGCCAGTGAAGCCGCTCTCTTGCGCGCGCGGGGAGGCCGCGCGTTTCAGGCCATGCTCGCGGCGATCACGACGTTCTCAGTACGCCACCACCGGGCTCTGGTTGCCGCGACGATCCTCGTATTCGCCGCGTCGGCGGTGGGCATGACACAGCTCAGTGTCGAGTCGAACTTCCTCAACGAGTTCGGCAAGAGCGTGCCGGTCCGCAATACGACCGTCTTCGTCGATGGAATCATGGGTGGCACGCTCTCGTTCAGCTATTTGATCGAAACGGGGAAGCCGGGCGCAATCAAGGATCCGGCTGTGCTACGGGAAATCGAGCGGCTACAGGTCGAGGCCGAACGGCATGGCGACGTCGTCCGCAAGACCAATTCCATCGTCGACTTCATCAAGGACATCAATCAGACGTTTCACGACGGCGATCCCGCCTACCACGTATTGCCCGACTCGCGCGATCTCGTTGCGCAGTACCTCCTCCTCTACGAGATGTCCGGCGGCGAAGATGCCGAGGAGTGGGTTTCGACCGACTATTCTCGGGCACGACTCGAGATCCGCTGCCGGCTCACGTCTTCGAAGCTGCTCGAGTCGCTGATCGAACGCCTCAATGACTACCTTGCTCGGCAACCAATGCTTCACGCGAGGCCGGCTCTCACCGGCATGGGGGCTTTGTGGCTCAAGCTTCAGGAATACATCGTCGACAGCCAGATCCGGGGCTTCCTTCTCGCATTCGTCGCGATCGCAATCATGATGTGTATCCTGCTGCGTTCGGTGAAGACGGGGCTGCTGTCGATGGTCCCCAACCTCGCGCCCGTGTTCCTCACACTTGGAGGGATGGGGCTGACCGGCGTCCCGCTGGACTACGTCCGACTTCTCGTCGCGCCGGTTGCCATTGGGCTGGCCGTCGACGACACGATCCACCACATGACGCGCTTCCGTCACGAATTTCGTGAAACCGGAAGTTACGAGGAAGCCCTGCGGCGGTCGATGGCCGATGTCGGACGAGCGCTCTTCATCACCTCAACCGTCCTCGTGGCCGGCTTCCTCGTCTTCGCGTTCTCGGTCATGGACAACCTCGGAACGCTCGGTGTGTTGCTTTCGACGACGATCATCATGGCGCTCGTCGCCGACTACCTGATCATGCCCGCCCTGGTCCTGACCTTCCGCCCCTTCGGCCCCGAGACTTGACAGGGATAAGCACCTTTTGGAAGTTACTGATTTTTAAGGCTTTCGGTTCCGAAAACTTCGGAAAAACGAGCTTTGAACGGCGTTCGGCAGCAGCAAGTCCCCGCCCTCGAAGCCGCCGAACCTCCAGGAAATACGCGGCCATCCGGCGGGCGCCCGGTCGAGCCGAACCCCGCCGGTCGGCCGCTTAGAATCGTTAAAAATCAACCACTTCCAAAAGGTGCTTATCCCTGTCAAGGGGTGTTGGCGGCGGAGGGGAAGCGATCGAGGGCGAGGTCCTGACGCAGGTCGCGGCCCATTTCGGCAAGCATCGGGTCGAGAGGAATGCCGGTGGCGTTGGCAATCCGATCGACGACGTTGAACGCGGCAATCGTTGCAGCGACGTCGATGAAGCCGCCGGCACCGACCAGGGACAGCAACCGACTCCGTTCGCTCGCAGCCGCGTCCTCGTCGCCACGCATCACAGCATCGGTAAACGCAACGAGAGCCGCCCCGTGCTCAATGCCACCGTCCAAAGGCGTTTCCTCTCGAACCGCTCGCATGTCGACGTCGGTTCCCGAAAGCTGGCTGCTCGCACGGAGCAGTGCCGCGTGGGCAGTCGTTCAATAGAAGCACTCGTTCAGTGCCGATACTCGCGCGGCGACGAGCTCGATCTGGAGGCGATCGAGCGTCTTGCGTACCGTCGGATTGGGAATCTGCTCGGCCGGCAGATAATGCGCGTTCGAAGAGCGCTGGAGCGCACGCGCTTCATCCGGAACCAGGCTCAGGGCACGCATGATGTTCGGCACGATGGTCATCTCGCCGTAGAGGTCCGCTTCGGGCCCCGATGCATCCTCGGGAGCGATCATCGGCACCCACGCTTCACCCGGCTTGGCGGACTCGGGAAGCCTTCGGCTCGGCCCACCGTCTCTCGGCTTGGGCAGATCGAGTAGGTCGACCCCGAGAGAGCGAGCAAAATAGTCGACGCCGGTAAGTAGCGAAACGACGCCGACTAGCTCCACGTACGGTGCCTGGTCGAGCCCACTTCCCGTAAGACGTTCGAACCAGTCGCGAGACAGCCGGCCCGGATCGGTCCGGATTCGATGAACCGTATCCACGACGGCCTCCGGCAACGTTCCGGGACCGTCGTGCTTTCCTTGAACGGCGTTGGGAGAAAGAGCCCCCTTGCGCTCACCACACAACCTGCACGAATCGGCAGCGCGTGCTTCGGCCGCAAGAGCGACACGCTCGGTCCCCGTCCACCACGTGCCCGGCGAGCCGATGTGGGCCCAAAGCGCACGGTGCGCATCGACGATGTCGCCGGGTACTTCGACTCCCGATGCCGAGTAATCCAATTCGGTCATGACTGCTCACTCCCCGCGTTCGGCCTCCGGCTGCCGGGCGCTGGCGCATGCTAGCGGACCGGCGAGGCAAAATACAAGATGACAGCGGTTCCACAAGCCCCGCCGAGAACGAACCGGCGAGACCGAGCGCGGGGCACACTTTCCCCCAGGCTCTCCGTGCGCGGCGTAGCGTCGCTAGCGCCACGGAGCACAGCGGCAGATGGAGTGCCTTTGCACGAGCAACCGCGATTTTCACCGAAAGGGGACCGTTCCCGCCAACCCTACTCGACGAAGATCGGGCTCGACCAGGCGGCTCCTCCGTCACGCTGCAACACG